>CAZAMY010000108.1:0-7277 GCA_964485995.1 uncultured Sediminispirochaeta sp. | reverse complement strand
CCCTGTCCTGTCTCGACAGAAGTTTCTATCACCTCATAGCCCATGCCTCTGAAATCCTGGATCCGATCGTTGACTCCCTCGTCACAGCCGAGGTCCATCTTGTTCAATACGATCACCGAAGGAATCTCATCGGCTGCAATCAATACCCGGTCGATAAAGCGTGGCCGAAAGGGTGGTTTTTTTACCGATGCAACTACTATCAGAAGATCGAGATTGGCGGCAACCGTCTGCAGAGCCCTGCGTTTGCGGTTCCAGCGCACCAGTGAGTTCTCCCGCTCCCTTCTCTTAAGAATAAGTCCTTCATCAGCGGTATGTGCATCCGGCTCGAAATCCACTACATCGCCGGGAGCCAGGGGATTATAGGCCCTTTCATCTTGCCGGAGAATTTTTCCCTTTAAACGGCACTGATACGCCCGACCGTCCACCTTCACCGTAAAAATGTTATTCGCGCCGAAGGCAACTACTCCTGTGGAACCACTCACAGTACGCCGCTCCATTCAAGTTCGTAGAGTTGAGAAAAGCTGCGATAGCGCTGTTCGGCTTCCTGGCCGAGGCCGTTGCCGCTCACGAATAAACGCCCCCCATCCCGGTGTGGTTGACCGAATCTGAGGATACCCTCCTCTTCGAGTATTCTCATTGCCTGCTGGGCTACCCCTGTGCGCGAATCGATCACCATGGCAGAACCCGCGAGCATCTGCTGCAGTAGCTCTTCTACAAAGATAAAATGGGTACAGCCGACCACCAGGGTATCTACCCCTTCGCTCTTAAAAAAATCCACCGCCGGCTTCAAAATTTCGATTTTCTCGCCTTCGCTGGTAGTAAAATAATTCAGCTCTACTAAGTCTACAATTTCAACACCGGCGTACCGGATTACTCTACAGTCGGAGGCAAAGCGGGAAATGAGCTGCTCGGTGTACGGATCCTCGACTGTTCTGCGGGTGGCCAGCACCCCAATCGCCCTGCGGGTTGAACTTTCGGCCGCCGGCTTAATGGCCGGCACTACTCCGATAAAGGGTATACTGAACTTCTCCCGCAGTGCTTTGAGGGCAACTACCGAAGCGGTATTACAGGCGATGAGCATCAGCTTCGGATCGGTGGCTGTAATAAAGCGCCCCACCGAGTCTACTATAATCTCCCGTAATTCTTTATCAGTTTTTTCACCGTACGGAAAATGCGCCCGGTCGGCCAGATAGACGTAGTCTTCATTGGGAGCATATTCACGCAGACTTTGCAGATAGGGCAGTCCGCCCACTCCGGAATCAAACACCGCGATAGGTCTGTCATTCACTTGAGAACTCCATAGATGGGATATTAACATACAATATTCTTTTTTCCTATTGCACATGCCGGAAACACACTATACCCTGTAACTATGTTTCTCTTTAATAAATGTCAGAAGTCCGGGTGTCAACTATTTGCAGTACACGGCGAGGACTACTGTCTGCAGCATGTTGATAATCCGGAAGAGTGCAACCGACGGCTCATACAAATCATATCTGAAACAAAAGTTTTAAAGGATCTTAATTCCTCCTGCATCAATACAGAGGGCGCAGACTTCAGTGATCACACATTTATGGTCTGCAATTTATCTGAAGGCAGCTTTATCAATGTCGATTTCTCGAACAGCAGCTTTGACCTCTGTTTTCTCCAGTACTCTACTTTCGAGAACTGCAATTTTACTCAGACCAATATCAAATATACGGTCTTTGCCGGCAGTCGATTTATTAACTGCGATTTTACCGACTCAGATATAGTCCATACTAACTTTTTGGGAATTCAGGGAAAGGACTGCGTGTTCAACGATTCTGATCTGTATTACTCGAATTTCACCAGTTCGAAACTGGATAATGTGAGTTTTGTCGATTGCAACCTGAAAAAAGCAGATTTTGTAAACAGTTCGCGTGTATCGGTGAGCTTTAAATACTCGAACTACGAAGAAGCCAGATTTCAACAGGACACCCCTATATGAAGCTCTATTTTCACTTTGCCGTGGTCGGCTTTGCCAATACATATCTGATCGGGCCTCCCGACGGAGGCGAGGCCATTCTGGTCGATCCGGGTATCATGGATAAAGAACTGCTCACTCTGATAGAGAACAACCGCTACTATATCAAGACTATCCTGGTAACTCATCACCACATTTCACATGTAAAGGGGATTCGGACACTCAAAAAGATTTACGACGCCGATATCTATTCATTCTCACCGTATATTCTCGATTTCCCATCGATACCGATCAAAGACGGCGACAAGTTCAACGCTGCCTCGGGCATCGAAGTGGAAGTGATAGAGGTTCCGGGACACTCCTCCGATTCGCTGGTCTACCATATCGGCGGAATGGTTTTTACCGGTGATGTGCTGGCGGCCGGACGGGCTGGAAACACTAAAAACAGCTTTTCACGGGCGCTTTTGCTGCGGTCGATAGACGAAAAACTGTTCTATTTGCCAGATACAACCCTGGTCCTGCCCGGACACGGGCCTCCATCTACGCTAAAGGCTGAGAAAATGTTCAATCCGGATATAAAACTGCTCGATACGAGCGAGTAGCTGTTCCCTATCGATATTTTAATCCATCATTTTAGAGACTGTAATGCGCATTTGAAGTGCTCGGGGAGATGCGCACGGAAAACCCGCGCTTCAGATTCGCCGGGCAAGCGCAGGGAGAGTTTATAGGCGTGCAGCATTAAGGAGAAGTTTTTGAAGCTGCCCCCGCTTCTTCCGTAAATCGGATCACCTGCCACCGGGTGGCCTAAGGAGCTCATGTGCACCCTCAATTGATGAGTGCGGCCGGTAGATGGCATCAAACTGACGAAGCTTGCATATTCGAAGCGTCTGAGTACGCGGTACTCCGTGAAGGCCTCTTTCCCATCGCTGCGTTGCCATGTAAATTTTTTGCGGTTATGGATATCTCTGGCAATTGGGTGGTCAATGTACCCATGCGGTTTCTGAAGTACCCCTTTTACTATGGCGAGATACTGTTTTGCAATAGATTTTTTGGCAAACTGCCGGGAGAGAAACTGCAGTGCCGCAGGGTCTTTCGCGGCAACAATGATTCCGGAGGTATCCTTGTCAAGCCGGTGGACTATGCCCGGGCGCAGCGGCTCATCCGGAAAGTTCTTTTTTAACTCCGGGATATGAGCCAGCAGGGCATGTACGAGGGTGCCGTTGTAATTTCCCGCTCCAGGATGAACGACCATTCCCTGCGGCTTGTTCAGCACGATACAACGATTATTTTCATAAATAATATCAAGCGGAATGTTCTCTGCTTCTACTGAGCTCTCTTCACGGGGCAGATAGTCTACCGTCAGATCATCGCCGACCTCCACCGCCTTGCTCAGCTTAGCTGTGCGTCCATTAATCGCAATTTCGACCTCTCTGGGTTTTATCTGACTGCGGGGCAGCAGTTCCATGAAATCTGAAATATATCGGTCGGCACGAATGCCGGCGGCTTCCGGTTCTTCAACGGTTGCGTGTGTTCTAATTTTGTTCATTTGTCCTTTTATCAATAATCAAATCTGCTATAGCGATTACAAGGGAGAGTGAAATACTAATTCCGACTCTTTCCACCATTGTGTCCTGAGTAAACTGTTCCTTTTCGGGGGAATTGCCGAAGAAGAGCGGCAGGTACTCCTGACTGAAGTTGTTTGCCGAGTAGGCATACAGATCAAAGCCCAATGAGCTGAATAAAAATGCAATCGGCAGTGATCCGAAGAAAATGGTCTCGAAGCGTCTGAGCGTGTGTGCCCATTCGGGAAACTCGTCCGGACGATACGGTTCATAGGCATCTTCTTGCGCCCATACATGTGCAGGCGTTGCGCCGAGTAGAGCAACAACTGTAAACAGCAGTATAACGCGCCGAACCTTCACCTTTAACCTGCCTTTATCGACTGCCGAAAAGAGCCGTTCCGATTCGTACCATAGTAGACCCCTCTTCTACCGCGATCTCATAATCGGAGGTCATTCCCATCGACAACTCCTGTATCGGCAGTTCCGGAAATCTCTGGATGGATTGCTCGTACAAGCTTCGCAAGAGGACAAAAGCCCGCCGAATTTGGTCTGTATTCGAGGTAAATGGAGCAATTGTCATCAGACCCTTTACTCTAAGATGGGAAAAATCGGCTATCTCTTCGATTTCCTTCCACATCCTGTCTTTGGAAAGATAACCGCTCTTCGACTCTTCACCGGATGTATTGAACTCGATAAGAATGTCCAGCTGTTTTTCGATGGCTGCGCATCGCTTTTCTAACTCGCGAGCAGTTTTGAGTTTGTCGATGGACTGTACACAGGTAACCAGTTCAGCAGCCTGCTTGGCTTTGTTGCTCTGCAGATGTCCGATGAGATGGAGTTCTGCATCTGTATAAAATTTTTCATACTTCTCATAGGCTTCTTGAACACGGTTTTCTCCGAAAAGTCGCAACCCGGCCTTGTAAGCGGCTTCCACCTGCTCTCGGTTCTTGGTCTTCGTCACGGCCATGAGTTTGATCTCATCACCCGATCTGGAAGATTTTGCAGCAGCGGAATCTATTCTCTCGTTAATTTCTTTAATCTTTTTCTGAATAGCATCCATAGGTAGTATCATATCGACAAGGTATCCTGCTGTAAAGAGATTGCAAACCCGTCCGGCTTGTATTAGAGTGGGACTCACATATGTACACCGACAGATACTTAAAAAATAACCAGAACTCCCGGCACAGACAGCGTAAAGATATCGCAGCACTGTTTATACTGGGGTATTTTCTCGTGTATTGTCTGTTCTACGGCCTCACCCCGAATATAATTGGGGCGCTTACCTTCGGCTGGTATCTGTCTTTAATCATCGAGGTTCCAGCCCGGCAGCTGTTTAAATTCAAGTTTTTCTCCTACCGAGTCTCGGTGGCACTATCGGCATTTATTACCTTCTCACTGCTGATATTCGGCATCAGCCGTATAGTACCGATCGTACTCGAAGAAGGAAAGCGGCTATTCCCTGTCCTGCGCGAATCGGTGCAGACGTTCCAAATACCGGCCTTTCTTTCCGATAACCGCATAGGCATCGAAATAACACAAGCCATTCAAGGTGCTACCGGCAAAATCGTCGAACGAACAGCCCAGGTCGGTGTTGATATCGTAAACGTGCTTTTCCAGCGCCTTCCCGATTTCACTACCGGCCTCGTTGTTTTTGTCATCACTGCTGGGTATTTCACATATGTCGTCCCGGTGTTCAAAAAAAATATGTGGCGCTTCTTCCCGCGATCGGGAAGCTCTAAGGCTATCCGGTTTGTCGCCGAGGTGTATGGAGATATTCGCCATTTCATTGCCGGACAGATTATAATTGCCCTGGTCGTTGGGGTTATTGTCGGCACCGGTCTGGCAATAGCCGGTGTACCTTATTCGATTTTCCTGGGGTTCATCAGCGGCATCACCAACTTTATACCCTATCTCGGGGTTATCGTTGCTGCAGTACCCGCCCTGGTACTCGGTCTGGGACACGAAGGGCTGCTAGGGGTAATCAAAGTAGCCATAGTACTTGTAGCAGCGAATCAGATCGAAGGCTGGTTTCTGAGTCCGCGGATTCAAGGCACCCGGATGAAGTTGAACTGGTTCGTGATTATTCTGGCTATCTTGATCAGCGGTGCCATTTTCGGTTTGGTGGGTATTCTAATTGCAATTCCGCTGGTAGTATTCTTCAAAAAGTACTGGCTCTGGTATGTGCAGGACTATTTCTCTAAATCGTGAATTGTATCGATAAAGAATGGGTGGAATTTACGGTAAAATTTTTCCGGTACCAAAAAGTTTATTGCCCGCGGC
Source organism: uncultured Sediminispirochaeta sp. (assembly GCA_964485995.1). GTDB lineage: Bacteria > Spirochaetota > Spirochaetia > DSM-16054 > Sediminispirochaetaceae > DSBN01. The sequence goes on along the minus strand of CAZAMY010000108.1, from coordinate 1,490 downwards.
AGAATCGATACTTCTACTCGGGCAGCAGCACCGGTATGATACAGCTCACCGTCTACATGAAAGTAAAAGGGCGCGTCCTTTTCTATCACTGTAGATTCCACTTCGTAGCGTTCGATCAGCGGATACCCGGCCTTGACCAGATGATTGTTAATTCGATCGTGCCAGCCGTTCCATACTGAAAAAAGGCTCCGCGCAACGGTAAAGTGGTTGGTGAACTGAAACAGGTAGGCATCCATCTTTCCATCGTTACAGACCACATCCGGACAGATCTTGAAGCGCTTGCCGTAATACGGCCGGGTACCGATCTCTATGAGTGCGGATCTCGTCGGTCGAGCTAAAAATTTAAAGGGAAACTCAGCGTTGATCTTGCCGCCTTTGATGGCATATTTTCCGTTTCTGAATGTAACCCGGCTTTCCGGAACCCTTTTGAAATCGAAACTCTTCAGCACTTTCAAACCGGCCGAGACATAATACTGAATTCCGGGAATGATCAGCTTGTTCGAGGAGGAGAACTTTTCCTTGCGAACTTTCAGCACATCTACGTCTACACCGATTCCGAGTAACTGGCCATACAGGGTTTCGTTCTCTGTCTTTATTTGTAACAAATCCACCGCTTCATAGTAGTTTTGTTCCGCACTCTCAATGTAGGTTTCGATCTGCTTGCCGATGCGCCACGGAATTTCATAGGAATCCTGGATTCCATTGCCGGTTCCTCCCCGTAGAAAACCGAGGGCCTTATTTTTCGGCGGATGCACCATTATCGCATTGATGGCGTTGTGCACCGTTCCGTCACCGCCCCAGATTACAAGATTTGCATCGCCGGAGCCCTTGCAGAATCGAACGACCTCTTCTACCAGCTCTTCCCGGCTCTGGGTTTCAATAACCTTAGCGGCACGCCGCTGTTTCAGTATCTTTTTCAGTATCTTAACCGAAGAGGGATGCCTGGTTGGATTGATGAGGAAGGTGAAATTCTGCAGATAACCGTTTTGCTTCTGTTCCACGTCCTGAATTTAATCAAGATACAGCCGGCTTTCAAACCAAAAGCTAAAAAACAGTATTGCACGCCGAATGATCTCGGCATATCATTCAGCAAACTATCATTCGAGGTGATACATGGCTGCAGATACACGCCAACGAAGATTCGGAGACCGCTATGACGGGCGGCGCCTGCGAACTCTGAGCCCCTTCTATCAAATAACTCCGTATATCATGCGTAGCCGTGTAGATGCTCAGGACTATTACGAGGATAAAATCTATATCGCCCGGGCAGAAAATTGGTTGCGGACACTACTATGCTGCCGCCTTCAAGTATATACGCCAGCTGTTTCAAAATCCGGAGGTATTGGAGACTGCGCTGGAGCAGGTAGTAGCCGATATTGAGTGAGAGTGTCAGGATCCCGGTTTAAAAAAAAGCAGCCCGGTTCAGGCTGCTTATTTCTAAATTGTTATGCAATAGGCAATTAAGAATGGGCGGTACTGGACTTGAACCA
>CAZAMY010000107.1:0-7317 GCA_964485995.1 uncultured Sediminispirochaeta sp. | reverse complement strand
ATTCCTGAATACTTTCCGGATCGAGATTTGCAGGTTCACCGGGATGGGCGCACTTTTAAGATTTCTGGCGACTTGAGCCTGGGGCAGCTCTAGACCGCCGATACAAAGCTGCACCGGCGGCTGAATTGGGCTTCCTGCGCGGACTACATGTGTTACATGTGCTTCCAGAAGCGGTAGTTATTTCGTTCTATCTCTTCCAGACTCGGCATATAGAAACATTTGGTCTGTTTCTGCGAAGCGAAGGTAAACCCTCCACGGATATATTTATATGAACTCTGGTCGATCGAACTGTCCAGACAGAGCCCCTTAGTGTGTTTTGTGGGGGAGTTTTTCAGCTCTAGGTATGCATCTCTGAGCCGTGAAGGATGAATACTCCTGATAGGTGCTTCTTTGAATGGGTGTGCTTCAAACTCTTTGATGAACTCTTCAATTTCCAGATCGATTTGAGTGAAGAAAATGGATGGGGCTCCCTTGGGATTGTCCCGCTTGGTAATGTATTTCCCGAATTCGCGTGTATTATAATCGCTCAGCACCAGCATCCGCAGCGGCGCCATTTCGGCGTAGATCCGGATTTCATGGTCCTGTTCGCCGGGGCAGCGCATCGACTCGGGCTCGAGCGAAAGCACATCGCCTTCCGGGTTTACCAAATGGAGGGTCTGGATGGCATCGAAATCCATGTGCTCGAGTACACGGTGGCTCGAGATAAATTTGGTGGCCTTCGGCTGGCCGTCTTCGTGCGGCACCAGTTCGTTCAGCATCTCTTCGATCGGAAAGTAGGGATGGCGGAAATCAACGTCGATGCCCGCAAATATTACCTTGCCGCTGTAGTAGCGAGAAGAGCCGGATGTGTAGTGATCGGCAAACTCCTCGGGATTCAGCTGTGACCCTACCAGCGCCAGGTTGGGGTGCAGGATCAGGTACAAGCGTTTCTTATATTCCATTTATTAGCCTCCAAAAAAGGACTTTAGCATCGGCGCAATTACCAGAGAAACCACGGCCATCAGTTTGATTAAGATGTTGAGAGCCGGTCCTGCGGTATCCTTGAACGGGTCGCCTACAGTATCTCCGACTACCGCGGCTTTGTGTGCATCGGATCCTTTGCCGTGGACTTCCCTTTCTTCGATCATCTTTTTCGCGTTATCCCATGCACCGCCGGTATTGGCCATGAAGATTGCCAATACGACTCCGGAAGCGGTTACACCGATCAGTAAGCCGGCCAGCATATGAATTCCGCCGATAAATCCGATCAGTACGGGAGTTGCTGCTGCTACAATACCAGGAAGCATCATTTTTTTCAACGCAGCACTGGTGCTAATATCTATACAGCGGCGGTAATCCGGTTCTTCGGTTTCTGCCAGAATACCCGGCTTTTCACGGAACTGCCGCCGAACCTCTTCGATCATGGCGAATGCGGCATCTCCGATGGCGTTCATGGCCATTGATGAGAACAGATAAGGAATGACTGCCCCGAGTAGAACCCCGACCAGCACATCCACTTCCATCAGATCGATTACCTCGATGCCCACCTCCTGCCGGAAGGCAGTGAAGAGGATAATAGAGGTCAGTGCTGCCGAACCGATGGCAAAGCCCTTTCCGATGGCGGCGGTTGTGTTTCCGACTGCATCGAGCTTATCGGTGATGCTGCGAACCTCAGGCGGAAACTCAGCCATCTCAGCAAGTCCGCCGGCGTTGTCGGCGATAGGACCGTAGGCATCTACCGCCAGCTGGATGCCGAGGGTCATCAGCATACCCAGGGCCGCAATAGCGATACCGTATAGGCCGGCCAGGGCCGATCCGCCGAGAATCGCCACGATGATCAGAATAACGGAGGGGAAGCTGGAGAGCATTCCCATACCGATGCCGGTTATGATGTTGGTTGCGGTGCCGGTTTCACTGGCCCGGACGATGGCTTCAACCGGTTTTTTATCGGTGCCGGTGAAGTATTCGGTCAACAGCCCCAGCGAGGTTCCGGCGACCATGCCGACCAGGGCCGAGAAGAATACGCGGTAGGGATTCGCGGCCGGATCTGCGATAGCTGCCCCAGACTCCATCGCTGCGGCGCTCGCCGGAACTCCGCCAATCACATATAACGAGGCAAATAGGGCCAGCACAGCGGCAATACCCGCCGCTCCGAAAGTGCCGGCATTGAGGGCAACCTGCGGCGATTTGCCCGGTTTGATGCGCACGAAGCTTACCCCGATAATGGAAGCAACGATTCCGATAACTGCCAGTACCAAGGGGAAAAGCAGGGTACGGTACTTCAGTTCGATCGGACCGGCAACTGCTATACCCAGGATCATAGAGCCCACAATCGAGCCGACATACGATTCGAACAGGTCGGCTCCCATTCCGGCTACATCTCCTACATTGTCGCCGACATTGTCGGCAATTACCGCGGGGTTGCGATGATCATCTTCGGGTATACCGGCCTCGACTTTGCCTACCAGATCGGCACCGACATCGGCGGCTTTGGTAAAAATGCCTCCACCGACCCTGGCAAAAAGCGCCATAGACGAGGCGCCGAGGGAGAAACCCGAGAGCACCGGCAGAATTGATTTTTGAATGGTGGGTATCGAATCACCGGCCACCGCTAAAGCAATCAGCATAATCAACCCTATCCCGAGCAGGGCCAGGCCGACTACACTCATCCCCATAACGCTGCCTCCGCTGAAGGATATTTTGAGGGCCGGATTGATTCCTTCACGGGCCGCATGAGTCGTACGCCCGTTGGATGCAGTGGCTACCCGCATACCAATATAACCGGCCAGTGCCGAAGCCCCGGCTCCGCCTAAAAAAGAGAGCGATTGAAACCGGAGCGCGCCGCTATTGGCTGCGGCCAGAAACAGGGCTACAATGATTACAAACGCGATAAGGGCGCGGTACTCCCGCCGCAGAAAGGCCATAGCCCCTTCCTGCACATATCCGCTGATGCGCTTGAGCTTGGCATCTTCTACCGGCTGCTTGTAAATCCAGCGTGTTTTGAGAGCGGCGTAGACCAGCGCCACCGCACTCCCCAGTAAAACTACTAAAAGGGTTAGGGTTGTGTTCATGATAACCTCACACTATGTACTGAAATTATTCTGCTGTCAAATACTGTTCTATTTTAGCTTATGTGCACTGTATACAGCACTGGCACATAATGTAAGAAATTTGGTCATGTCGTTGTCGCTGCGGCTGGTGATAATCAGCGGAACCTTTGCTCCGAGCACTACGTTAGCCACATCGGCGGACATCGTCATAGCCCAGGCTTTATACAGAAAGTTGCCTCCGGAAATATGGGGTACGATCAGTATATCGGCCTTGCCCGCAACCGGATTGTCGGTGATGCCTTTGTGTTTGGCCGACTCTTCGTAGAGGGCCAGGTCATAGGAGAGAGGACCGTACACCTCGGCATCCTTCCACTCCATCTGCGAGAGCTCCTGCGCAAAGATACTGGAGGGAATTTTCTCTGAGGGGACTTCGTTGGCATCGAGGATGGCTACTTTCGGAGTGCTCACTCCCATGCTTTTGGCTACATCAACTGCGTTGAGGATGATGTCCTTACTAGTCTCGATATCGTTTTTGATGGTAAGCGCCGGATTGATGCCGGGGTCGGTCAGGAAAACCAGCCGGTTGAGTTTCGGCAGCTCGAAGATACTGACCAGTGAGAGACGGCGGCCGGAACCGATGCCCTTCTCTTTGTTGAGCACCGCTTTCATGAAAATGGCGGTGTTTATGTTTCCCTTCATCATCATGTGGCCTTCACCTTGACGAATCAACTCGACCGCCTGCTGGGCGCAGCGCATATCGTAGTCGTCGCCCTTTTCGATTTCATATATCTTGTAGCGGTCCTGGTGGTGAGTGTAGTCCTGCGGGAAATCCGCACTGTTGCCGACCAGCAGCGCTTCACTGATGACCTGCTCCTCAATTGCTCTATTCACCGCTTCGATTGCGGTTTCATTCGGAATTACTATCACAACTTTCATGCCGCCGAGGTGCCGGGCAGCAGTAATCAGGTCGTTCATTTTCTGACTGCGGGTTACATGGGACATCGAAACGGAGTGGTATATAGATGCCAGCAGTTTGGCTTTTTCGCCGATTGCAGAAAGAGCGTGGGGGAGGGAGGAATCGAAGTAGATAGAATCGCCCTGCTCGAGGCGGTGTTCTTTTCCATCGACAATGATTTTGTACGCCCCTTCCATTACATAGTGGAATTCTTCCCCTTCGTGGGTTGAGTATTCCAGCTTGTCTTCATCTACTGGGTATACATCCACCAGAAAGGGCTCTATGTGGCGCCCGCTGTAGTAGGGAGCCAGGTTCTCATAGTCGAAACCGCGTTTGCGCTCCACCTTCATGCGCGAGTTTTTATCGGTGACCATCACCGATTTCTCTTGAAACTCTTTACCGTATATAAGTGCCGAAATATCCGTTCCTAAGACAGACGCTATTTTTAATAGCACCGATACCGGGGCTTCATATTCATGCTCTTCGATTTGTTCTATAATCTGCGGCTCCTGACCCACCTCTTCAGCCAGTACTTCGCGGCTGATTGATTTGGATTCTCGCAGTGCTTTGATATTCTTACCAGTGTGCATTAGTTCCTCCCTATTAGAATAATAGTATGTACTTATTATACTTGCAAAGAGAATGTTTGTTAAGTAAATTAAATTAATTTTGATATCGTGAATATCCGTAAATGGACCTGGTACTTTAAACAAATGCGTTTTTCTATTATTCTATTGCTACTATGTATAGTAACGTTAAGGTGGGAGTATGTTTGTAAGTATTGAGCCAATTTTGAACTCTACGGTGCAGAAGAATCCGCATGAGACGGAATTCCATCAGGCCGTAACCGAGGTGTTCCGTTCTATCGAGAAGGTAATGGATTCATTCCCCGATTTTATCTACCACAGGATACTCGAACGCATGACAGAGCCTGAGCGAGTGGTGATGTTTCGAGTCCCCTGGGTCGATGACAATGATCAGCTGCAGGTAAACCGCGGTTTTCGCGTAGAGATGAGCAGTGCGATTGGACCATACAAAGGGGGCTTGCGCTTCCATCCCTCCGTGAACCTGAGCATCATGAAATTTCTGGCTTTCGAGCAGGTTTTTAAAAACAGCCTGACCAGTCTCAGCCTGGGGGGAGGCAAAGGCGGCTCAGATTTTGACCCGAAGGGCAAAAGTGACCTGGAGGTAATGCGTTTCTGCCAGAGTTTCATGAGTGAACTTTACAGACATATTGGCGAAAACACCGACGTGCCGGCCGGTGATATCGGGGTCGGCGGGCGAGAGATCGGATACATGTTCGGTCAATATAAGCGATTGAAAAACCAGTTCACCGGCGCGTTGACCGGCAAGGGGACCGGGTGGGGCGGCTCATTTCTGCGCCCGGAGGCTACCGGTTACGGGTTGGTCTATTTCGCCGCCAGGATGCTGGAAACCCGAGAAGAGAGCTTTGAAGGGAAAACCTGTCTTGTCTCCGGTTCCGGCAACGTGGCCCAGTTTACTGTAGAGAAGCTGTTGGATTTGGGAGCCAAAGTGGTTACTCTGTCCGATTCTTCGGGCTATGTGTTCGATGGAGAGGGCATAGATCATGAAAAGCTGGAATTCGTTAAAGAGCTGAAAAATTTCCGCCGGGGACGCATAGGCGAGTATAAGGAGAAATATCCCCACGCCGAGTACCACCACAATCCGGATGTAAGCGACTTCAATCCGTTGTGGAACCATGCTGCGGACTGCGCTTTCCCCTGCGCTACTCAGAATGAAATTAATCAGACCGATGCCCGCAATCTGGTGAACAACGGGGTTCAGCTGGTGGCCGAGGGGGCAAATATGCCGACTTGTATAGAGGGGGTAGATCTTTTTCTGGAAAAAGGCCTGCTGTACGCCCCGGCTAAAGCTGCCAATGCGGGAGGTGTTGCGGTATCGGGACTGGAGATGTCCCAGAACGGGGCCCGGATCCCATGGTCCCGGGAGAAGGTTGATGATGAACTGCTCAAGATTATGACCCGCATACACGATATGAGTGTGGAATATGCCGCACGCTACAGCGAGCCCGGCAACTACGTCGACGGGGCGAATATCGCCGGTTTTATCAAGGTTGCCCAGGCGATGATAGATCAGGGCTATGTGTGAGGAAACTTGATGGTAAAGCGGGTATTAGGATTTTTGTCCAGCGTAAGAGTGCCGCGCAGCTGCTGGGCCAAGTTCTGAATCAGGATGAGGCCCAGACTCGAAACGGATTTGATATTCACATGTTCGGGAAACGGATAGCCGCTGTTCTCTACCTCCAGAATATAACTGGAACTGCTCTCTGAAAGTGATACTCGGAATGTGTTTTGTTCGAGCTTCGGATCGAATCCGTGCTTCACTGCGTTGGTAGCGAGTTCGGAGAGCATTAAACCCAGTGGAACCGCCCTGTCAGGATCTATATACACCTCATCCATATCGATGTCGATTCTGATGGGGGTATGCGAGAGGGAGTAGAATATCTCTGCCACGAGTTCACTGACATAGCGGGGGAAATTAATTCTGCTGATGCTCTCGTCCCGGTAGAGTTTTTCATGCACCGTGCTGATCGCTCTGATCTGGTTTTTTAGATCATGTACGACCGCCGTGTTTTCGATTTTATCAGACTGCAGGTTAATAAACGAGTTGATCATAGCCAAATTGTTTTTCACCCGGTGATGGATCTCCTTCATAAGAAAATCCTTCTCTTCTAAAGCCGTTTCGAGTTGTTTGAGGTTTTGATTGTTGCGGTAGTAGAGATACACTATTAAACCGATCAGCAGCAGGAGGGCGAACCCCGTGGCGTTGTTGCTCATCCTGATAGTAAAGAGTTGGCGCTCGATGTGGGTTTCCACAAACTCCTGCAAAAAGGTCAGGCTGTTCTGGATACGCTCATGATCGGCACTCTCCGGGTTGGCGGCTAGATTTTCTATCTCAGCAGCCAGAATATCCAGGGTTTCATCCAGTTGGGGTTCGATCTGTCGCAGCTTGTCAAAAAAGGGGTTTTGAATAGTGGAGGAAAAGAGTTTTTGAAAAGTGCCGTTGTGGCTTCGTCGATTGCTCTCCGATTCGGTAGATGATTGACTGCGGTAGTAGGCGGTATTGAGTTGAAACACCCTCCATTGATTAGAGAGAACAGCCTCAGTCAGGTTGTGCGTAAAGTGCAAAAAGCCTGCCAAAATAAGCAGTGCTGCCAGCAGTATCGCCACTGGAAATACTTTTTTTATAGTATCAAGCTCAAACATAGTGCCCTCAGTCTACTATATTTTGGAGCTATTGCAACAGCAATTATCATGATGAAGTGTTGATATCAACACTTCATCATGACAA
>CAZAMY010000106.1:0-7446 GCA_964485995.1 uncultured Sediminispirochaeta sp. | reverse complement strand
TGCTGCTGAAAAGCCGGACGCTACTAGTGAAAGGGAGAGGGAAGATTATATCTCGCAGCTCGAAGATCTGCGCACCCATCTTATACAGCACAAAACCGCCTGCAGCAGCAGCCTGTCTCTTATCTTCAGCCGGTTGAACGACAGCTTCCAGCTGCAGGAGTCCCGGACAAAACTCGACAGCCGGCTTACAGCCCATCTGGAGGAGTTCAGGTGGCCGCAGTATTCGCCCGAAGATGACTCAGCTTTCAAGGCAGCCCATGCATCTGCGCAGGAGGCCCGCAGCCAGGCAGCCGGTGCCCGCAGCCGGCTGCAGCAGCTCGAAGAGCGGATTGAAAAGCTCACCGAAGAGTTGCGCGGGTACCAGACCCGGGTTCAGCAGTTTGAACAACAACAGGCAGTGCTGTCACACCGGTTGAGCGAAGCGGCCTCCCGGGTGCCCGAGGTGCTGCGCAGTAAGTACGAAGAGAACGAGTCCGGCGAACTTTCCGAAAAAGCCGCAGAGCTGCGCACAGAAATGAATCGAGTCGAAACCGAATACCGGAATCTGGAAAAACAGCTGCATGAGGATGAGATTGCCCTGCGGAGTGCTGAAGCTACCGAACAGGAGCGCCGGCTGCAGCGGGAGGCCGCGGTAGAGCAGATACGCCAGTCAGCCGTTGAGGCGGTTGGTATACTGCAGAACAGCGAGTTCGAAACGATGCGCGCGGTAAAGCAGATTCTTACGGCGGAGCTTGATGTTGAAGAACTGCGGAGTGAAATCGATACCTACAGTCAGAAGTATAGCAGGGTGCAGGAAAAACTGGGTGAACTGACCGAACGTACCGAGGATGTCGAGTACAGTTCTGAAGCGCATCAAAGTGCCCGTGATCGGGCTCAGCAGCTGGATGAAGAGTATGAGGAACTCCTGAATGCGCGAGGGCGGCTTCAGCAGCAAGTTGCAGCTATGGAACGCGATGTGAGCCGCAAAATGGAGCTGCAGCAGCAGAAGCGGGGCTTGGATGCGCGAATAGAAAACCTGAACGAGCTCTTTCGCCTGTTCAAAGGACAGGGCTTTGTCAATTTTGTGGCCACCCGATATCTGCATGATCTCTGTGCCCGGGCGAACGAGCGCTTTTTCCATCTTACCCGAAAGCAGCTTCGCCTGGAGATAAACGAAGAGAACGATTTTGTGATTCGCGATTACCTGAACGGCGGTCGGCTCCGGTCTGTGAAAACCCTCTCCGGAGGGCAGTTGTTTCAGGCATCCTTCTCACTGGCCCTTGCATTAGCCGACAGCATCCATCAAAATAAAGAGAGTTTCTTTTTCCTGGATGAAGGATTCGGATCGCTGGACCGCAGATCGCTGCAGGAAGTGTTCGATACCTTGAAGTCATTGCGAAAAGAAAATCGGATTGTCGGGGTGATTTCACATGTAGAAGAACTGCGGGAGGAAATTCCGGTTTCTCTGCAGGTGAGTGAAGACCCGGATGCCGGCAGCCGAATTGCATCCTCGATATGAGGAAGGAGGAGCATATGCTCGGACGACTTATTTTACTGTTTACACTGGTTCCTTTGGTGGAGCTGTTTTTGTTGATTAAAATCGGAACGGTGATCGGAGCGCTGCCGACGGTCCTGATTGTAGTCGGGACCGGAGTGCTGGGCGCATACCTGGCCCGGCAGCAGGGGTTTCAGGTCTGGTCCCGCATTCAGCGCGAGATGGAGTTGGGGATGTTCCCGGCCGAGGATATGCTGGACGGTCTGCTGATCTTCGGAGCAGGGGTGGTGTTGCTTACGCCGGGGGTCATCACCGATGTAATCGGCATCCTGATTCTTATTCCGGTAACCCGCCTTTCTATTCGTGAGTGGATAAAACGTAAGCTTCGCCGCATGATGGACGGCGGCAATATCACTTTCAACGGTTTTCTGCGCTAGCCCCGCTTGGGTGTGGTTCCTCCGGCTTGGAAAAGGGTTTTTTTGCTTGACGGAAACTATAGAAACTAATATAGTTTCCTTAGTACTAACAAGGAGCCGAAATGGATCAAGAAGGAAAAATGAGAACAAGAATCCTGCAGAAAGCCTTTTCGCTGTTTCTAAGCCGCGGATTTACCCGGGTGACCACCCAGGATATAGCCTCTGCGCTGGGGATAAGCAAGAAGACCCTGTACAAGTACTACAGCAGTAAGCATGAAATCGTCTCCACCGCAATTGAACAGAATCTCGAAGGTCTTGGAGCCCGCTTAGATGGGATCATGCAAAGCAGAGAATGGGGCTTTAATGAGAAATTTGCGCAGATACTGATGCTCATTCAAAAGCAGGTCGGCAGCATCAGTGAAATATTCCTAGAGGATATGGTCCGGCACATACCGGATGTATGGGCAAAGATTGAAATCTTTCGGAGAGAGCGGGTGTTGGGAGTGCTGCATGAGCTGATGAGGGAAGGGCAGACTGAAGGGGCTGTACGGAAAGATCTCGACCTGGAAGAAGTGCTGTTTCTTCTCTTCGGAACCATAAACACTAGTATAACCCCAGAGCGGCTGCTGCAGGCAGGCTTTCATCTTGAAAAGATATTTTCCACCATGATTGACCTGTTTTATAAGGGACTGCTCACCCCGCAGGGGGCGGCGGAATTCGATAAGAACAAGGACTTTTTACCGACTAAGGAGCTGGGAAATGAAGAAAAGTTTTTCATTGATTAGCCTGTTGATTGCCGCGGCATCTACTGCCGTGTTTTTTGGATGCACTGCAGAAAGCGTAGAAGTCGATGGGACCGGTACTATTGAAGTTAGAGAAGTAGATCTTGCGGCGACACAATCGGCCACTCTCGTCAGTGTAGAGGTGGAAGAGGGCGATGTGGTCCGGCCGGATCAGCTTGTAGCCAGGACGGATGATGAAATTCCGCAGCGCACGCTGCGGCAGGCTGAATCTAAACACACACAGGCGCTCTCACAACTGGAACTGCTGCAGGCCGGAGCGCACCCGAAAGACATCGAGTCGGCCGAGGCCCAGGTAGCTCAGGCAAACGAGCAGTTCGAACTTGCCCGCAAAGAGTGGGACCGAATCAAAACACTGTATAAAGAGAACAGTGTAACCAGAAAGCAGTATGACTCAGGAATGGCTGCCTACCGCACCCGCCGGGCGCAGTTAGAGGCTGCCCAGGCTTCGCTGGAGAAGCTGCAGAACCTGGCCCGCCCGCAGGAAATTGCCGCGGCCCGGGCGGCGGTCGAGCAAGCCGAGCAGCAGGCAGCAATCGCCCGGCGGTATGTGCGTGACTGTGCAATCCGTAGTCCTATCGAAGGAGTAGTCTCAGAGCTGTACTATGAGGTTGGAGAGCTGGTGCCGGCCGGCAGAACCGTAGCTACTATCCGCACAATCGACCAGGTGTATGTAACGGTCTATGTGCCCGAACCGCTGTTGTCCCAGATTCGGATTGGTCAGAATGCTGAAGTGTATGTTGACGGAAGACCCGATACCGCATTTTCCGGGCGGATTTCTCATATCAGTCAGGAGGCCGAATTTACACCCAAGAATGTGCAGACCAAGCAGCAGCGGGTAAAGCTGGTATACGCGGTAAAGCTGGATGTTCGTAACAGAGACGGAATTCTGAAGCCGGGGATGCCGGCCGACGTAAACCTACTGCTGAGGGACGGTACGAAGGAGTAGCGCATGGAAGCGACTGCACACTCTCCGGCGGTACGTACTGCCGGGCTTACTAAACAGTTTGCCGGCCTGACTGCAGTACAGGGGCTCGATCTTCGCATCGGGCGGGGTACCATGTGTGCCTTGGTAGGGCCGGACGGGGCGGGAAAGACGACCACGATACGGATGCTGTGCGGAATACTCGCCCCGACAGTGGGGCGGGCCGAAGTACTGGGTCTGGATGTTCAGCGTCACCGGCGGGAACTGAAACACCGGATCGGGTACCTGTCGCAGGGATTTAGTTTGTACGAAGATCTTTCCATCGATGAGAATATCGAGTTTTTCGCGGAGATACACCAAGTGGGTGATTTCAGGGCGCGCAGGGATGAGCTGCTGGAGTTTACCCGGCTGACCCCGTTCCGGTCGCGCTTGGGCGGCAGGCTGTCGGGGGGAATGAAAAAGAAGCTGGCTCTGGCCTGCACTCTGGTGCATAAGCCCGAGATCATATTCCTGGATGAACCGACTACCGGGGTAGACCCGGTCTCCCGGCGGGATTTCTGGCTTATCCTCTCGCAGGTGCTCAAGGACGGGGTGAGCATCGTTGTCAGCACCCCGTACCTCGACGAGGCCGAGCGCTGTACCCAGGTAGCCCTCCTCTCCGGAGGGAATCTACTGGCCGCGGACAGCCCGGCGAATATGCACGGCAAAATGCCCGGCCATATCGTCGAGTTTACTGTCTCGGATGTACGGGCGGCTATCGCAGCCCTGCCGCAGGAAGCGGTGGACTGGTGTCAGGAGATACAGCCCTTCGGAGACCGTTTTGATGTCCGTTGTGCGGAGGTAGAATCCTGCACGCAGAAGGTGAGTTCACGGGTACTGCAGGCCGGAGTTGAGATCTTGGACGCCCGGGAGGTCTCACCATCTCTTGAGAATGTGTTTATATCGATGTTGCGCCGGGAGGAGGCGACAGATGAAAAGGAAAAGAGTAACTAGTAGCAGAGGACGCCAGTCCGCAGTGGCCGGACTGCTAATGGTCTTGGTATATACAAGCGCTGGTCTGCCGCTGGCGGCGCAGCAAGGCGAAGCTGCGGCGGGTTCCGGTCAGGAGAGCAGTACTGAAATCCGGCTGCTGAGCCTGGATGAGTGCCTGAGCCTCGGGCTAGCGGCCAGCAGTGAGGTGGCCGGAGCCCGGCTCGGGATTCAGGAGATGCAGGCCCGCAGCATTGTCGCCCGGCGGAACCGCTGGGGAAGCCTGGAGCTTTCCGGCAGTTATACCCGCTTGAGCGAAGTCGACCCCGGCAGTATTACGCTTCCAGATTCTCTCGGCCCGCCGCTGGGCGGTCAATCAGTCGAGCTGGGCGGTGGTGATACTGATGCGGTGGGGGTCTCTCTGCAGGCCCGGCAGCCCCTGTTCAGCGGGTATAACATCACTGCGGGCATCGCCCGGGCCGAGCTTGCGGTTCACTCCAGGCGCGCATCGTACCGTAAAACGGCGCAATCCGAAAGGTTCCGGATTGCCCAGGCCTTCTGGGATCTGGTGGAAGCGGCCGAACTGGTGCGCGTGATGGAAAAGAGTGTGGAACGGGCCGACGCGCTGCTATCTGAGGTCAACAGCCGTGCTCAGCAGGGGATGGCCACCCGGGAAGATGTACTGCGGGTGGAGATGAGCCGTGAACAGGCCAAAGTGAAGCATCTGCAATCCGTCCACTCAAGAGAGTTAGCGGAGCTCCAGTTGCAGTTGATGCTTTCTCTGCCTGAATCACAGAGAATAGCCCCGGAGTACGATTTTTCTCAGGATTTCGAGGCTCCCGAGGGGTATGCAGCCGAGCAGTACAATCAGCTCCTGTCGACTGCCCTGCAGCAGCGCCCTGAACTGCAGCTGAACCGGCTGAATCAGGAGATGCAGAGTTCGGAGCTCCAACAAATTTCAGGACAGTGGCTGCCTAGTATCGCTCTCTTCGGTCAGATGGACTACGCGAATCCGAACTCACGTCAGTTTCCGCCGGAGGATACGTTCCTGCTTACCTGGCAGGTGGGCATAAGCGGACGAATCGATGTTGGCGGCTACAAACTGATCGGTCCGCAGAAAGAGGCTGCCGAAAAGGCATTACAGCAGATGCGCCGGCAGGACGAAAATCTGATTCGCTCCATCTCTCTGCAGATAAAGCAGGATGTATTGAATATAGAACAGGCTGAACGTCAGCTGCAGGCCGCCGAAATGATTCTTGACCAGGCGCAAGAGAACTACAGGATTGTCTATGATAAATACCGGTCGGGAATAGCAGTTAATTCCGATGTAGTCGCCGCGCAGGAGAGACTGCTGGAGGCCCAATTGGCCCGCAGCCGGGCACATATCGCTTGCCGGCGCAGTGTATCCAAACTCCGGTTCGATCTGGGCTCTGATGCTGTACAGGGAGAGAGAGCCGGACAGGGGGAGCGGTAAGGCATGAAGATGGAAAATGCTATCGAGGTCGATCAACTGGAAAAACGCTTCGGACAGTTTACCGCAGTTAATAAGATATCTTTCAGTGTACAGGCCGGCAGCATCTTCGGTCTGCTCGGCGCCAACGGGGCCGGCAAATCCACCACCATTCGGATGCTGTGCGGACTGCTGCCTCCCTCCGGCGGAAGCGCGGAGGTTGCCGGGGTGGACGTGCATAAAGACCCGGAGGGGGTAAAGCGCAGCATCGGCTACATGTCTCAGGAGTTTTCGCTGTATAACGACCTGACGGTGGATGAGAATATCCGCTTTTTCGCCGGGGCGTACGGCCTGTCGAACGGGGCAATGCGTGGGCGGCGTGAGTGGATTCTCTCCATGTCAGGCCTGGCAGACCGTCACGATAGTCTGACCTCGGAACTCTCCGGCGGGATGAAACAGCGGCTTGCCCTGGGCTGCGCGGTAATTCACTCCCCGCAGATCGTTTTCTTGGATGAACCGACCGGCGGCGTAGATCCGGTTTCCCGCCGGGAGTTCTGGCGGCTTATCAACCAGTTTGCCGCCGAGGGGACCACGGTGCTGGTAACCACCCATTATCTCGATGAGGCGGAGTACTGTAACCGCATTGTATTCATGCACGCCGGGGAGATCGTGGCAGCCGGCAGCCCGGCCTACATTAAAAAGGCGTACCGCAAGGGCGAGTTTAGCGAAATAGTCTGTAATCGTCCCCTCGATGCGGTTACGCTGCTGAAGCAGGACCCGCAGGTAGTAGATGTCTCGCTCTTCGGAACCAGAATCCATCTGCACGGTACTGTAAGCCCGGAGGCTCTGCATACAAAACTGACGAAAGCGGGGGTGCAGGTTCAATCGATTCAGCCGATACAACCGGGGCTGGAAGATGTGTTCATCGGCCTGATAGAGCACTCCCGCGGCAACCTGCCGGGCACCGAAACATCACAGGAGCCGCACAATGAATAACATCCTGCCGATAGCCAAAAAAGAGTTCCGCCAGATCATCCGCGACCCGCGTACCTTGGGGGTGCTGCTGTTTATTCCTCTGTTTTTGCTGGTAATGTTCGGGTATGCCATCAGCCTGGATGTGAAGCATATCAAACTCGGAGCTGTCGACTACGACCGCAGCAGCTTGAGCCGCAGTCTTGTACAGAAATTTACCGCTACCGAGTATTTCGACTGGATGGGGTATATCGACAGCCTGAATGAGGTGGACTACCTGATCGAGAGTCAGGAAGTACAATGCGTGGTCGTATTTCCCAGGGGATACTCAAGGGCAATCGGAAGAGGCGAAACTGCCAAGCTGCAGATTCTCATAGACGGTACCAATTCAAATATCGGAGCAACGGCCATGGGCTATGTGCAGCGCGTCGTCCAGGATG
>CAZAMY010000105.1:0-7470 GCA_964485995.1 uncultured Sediminispirochaeta sp. | reverse complement strand
AAGCCGAATTCCCGCTTCTGCTGCAGTTACCAGCTCCTGAATGTTCATGAGAAATGATCCGTCTCCTGTAATCAGCACAATCTGGGCATCCGGCTTCGCTAAAGCTGCTCCGATTGCAGCAGGAAGTCCGAATCCCATAGTTCCCAGCCCGCCGCTGGTTATGAAAGTGCGGCCTGCTGATACAGGAAAGTGCTGTGCAGCGTAAATCTGGTGACGCCCCACATCCGTAACAAGAATTGCTTCTGGAAATATCTCCGCCGCTGCTTTTAGGGCCGCGGAAGTTGAGAATCCTTTTGACTGGCCGTTACGTGAGCTGTGAGACTGTTTCTGTTCAATTAGACCCTTCGCCCAGTCTTTATGAGCATGCTGCAAGGGGCGTTCGTTATCCGAAAGCAGGGCAGTGAGCCGCGGAAGCACATCGGAGATATCGCCAACTATCGGCAGATAGGCCGGCACGTTTTTTCCGATTTCTGCCGGATCCACATCGATATGAATAATTTTGGCATCCCGGGCAAAAGTAGCCAGCGGCCCTGTTGACCGGTCGCCGAAGCGGGTGCCGATGGCCAGTATGAGATCTGCCTTTGACACGGCGGTATTGGCAGCCCGGCTGCCGTGGTAGCCGAACAATCCGAGGTTCAGGGCTTTGCGGTTGTCAAAGGCGGACTTGCCCATTAGCGTGTGAACAACCGGAATTTCCAGGGTGTGGATAAAGCGGTCGATATCCTCGTATGCGTTAGAGGAAATTACACCGCCTCCGGTAATAACCACTCCACCACCGAGGTGCTTTTCAAGTCCCTTTTTCTCAAGTCGATGGCGAATCATAGAGAAAATCTCCTCCATCCGCGGCTGGATAATCTTGCAGATCTCCTTACGCGGAATCGAAGCCGAAGGCCATCCGCCGACACCGGGGATGATAACCTCTTCTTCTGTATCGATCATCGGCATGAAGGCGCACCCGGCCTCCTGCTTGATCTTCTCCGCCGCCTCAAACGGCGTTTTCAGCATTATCGACACATCGTTGGTTACCTGGCCTCCCCCTATCGAGAGCACATCGGTGTAGTAGGGAGCACCCTCGGAGTACACCAGAATATCGGTGGTGCCGCCGCCCAGATCGATCAGCAGCACTCCCAGCTCTTTCTCTTCCTTGGAGAGCACCGCCTTGCCTGAAGCGAGCGACTGCAGCACGATGTCCTGCACCCGGAATCCGGCCCGGTTTACACACTTCAGCAGATTCTGCGCGCTGGTTACCGCCCCGGTAATAATATGCACTTCGGCTTCGAGCCGAATTCCGATCATATCCAACGGATCCTTAATGCCGCCCTGGTCATCCACAATGAACTCCTGCGGAATCACGTGGATTACCTCGCGGTCCATCGGAATTACGATTGCCTTGGCAGCATCTATTACGCGCCCGATATCGTTACGGTTTATCTCGCGTCCCTTACCGGTAACCGCTACAACCCCTCTGGAATTGATACCTTCGATGTGCGCCCCGCCAATCCCGGTCACGACTTCCTGAACCTCGCGGCCGGACATCATCTCGGCCGCTTCGATGGCAGCATGGACCGAGCGGAGTGTCGATTCAATATTTACCACGACTCCTCGCCGCAGTCCTTCGGACGGACTCGTACCAACACCGGTAATCTGAATGGTTCCGTTTTCATCCCACTCACCAATAACGGCACACACCTTGTTGGTTCCAATGTCCAGTCCTACTATCATGTCTCTTGCAGGCACCTATTCCTCCCCCACGCGGTAGACAACTTCATCGGTCCTGAAATCGATCTCGTCAATCGTCGATTCCAAACCTTTCCCCGCGACCACATCCAACACCAGTACTACGTATTTCATTAACTCTTCGGTAAGGGCGGGACCGATTCGCACCTTTACTTGGTATTGTGATGGGAATAACACTACTTCGTAATCGGCTGTGTTCTTTTTAACGAATTTTACCTCAGAAATCAACCGATACAGAGCCGGGTTCTCCTGCTGCAGCTGCTGAAGGTCCTCCAAGAAGCCGGTTAGCACCTGCGGCAGCTGCATGCCATCTTTATATGCCGGTACATCTATACCGGAAATAATCGGCAAATCCATGAAATCAACACCCTTGGAACGAAATATCACTCCTTCCGCATCAACATAGGCCGGTACCATTCCCTCCGCATCGAGCAGAGTCAGAGCTGCCAGGGGATCACGTTCGGTAATTGCAATATCGAGACCGTGTGGAAACTGTTTACTCACCTCTACACTCTTGATCACCGGCACCCGTTCCAGCCGGGCGGAAATCAGCTTCGGCTTCACATCGAAGAAGTAGGCATCCCCGTGTACACCGGCAATCGACAGCAGCTCTTCGTTGGTATACGGAAAATCACTTTCAGCCTGAATTGTGATCTTATTCACCACCAGATAGGGGGCAATCAGAAGATGATATGAAATCTCTGCTGCCAGGAGAAACGCCAGCATGGTTATGATGGCAGTAAAAAGCCGCCGCAGATCCCGCTGATCGCGTTCAATACGACGTCGAACCCGCTGCTCCTGGATCGATCTGTGCTGCGGTTTGTAGTTGCGTTCGGAATTGCGAAAAAGGGCTACGCTACTCATACATCCCCCCTCGCAGTTTCGGAAGTCGAGTTGCGGGATAGGTTCACCAGCAATCCGGCCATTATCAGGCTCACTACCATCGAGGATCCGCCATGCGAAAAAAACGGCAGCGGAAGCCCAGTGGCCGGCAGCATGCCTGCAACCACCGCCATATTGACCAAGGCCTGAAACACCAGACAACTGGTCAAACCGAGGGTAAGTAAAAAACCGAAGCGATCGTTCGATTCATACTGCAGGGCCACTGCATATCCCCGTACAGCCAGTGCCAGAAACAGGGCCACCGCACACACTACTCCTATAAACCCCATCTCTTCAGCAAACACAGCAAAGATGAAGTCGGAGTGCGCTTCCGGCAGACCGCCGAGTTTTTCAGTTCCCATTCCAAACCCGCGCCCCCAGAAATCCCCGGAAGATAGGGCATTCTGCGCTGCAATCACCTGATACCCCGTGCCGATGGGATCGCTGTTCGGATCGAGAAATGCTATCACTCGCCTCACCCGGTACTCTTTAGTAAGCACCAGAATAGAGGCCAGCGGCAGTACCACCGAAAACAGAAACAGAAAATAGCGAAATTTTATTCCCGCCACAAAAAACAGCAGCAGAGAAACCATAATTACAAAAAACGCAGTAGAAAAGTCGTTCTGCAGATAAATCAGTGCGGTAAACATCAATACCACTAAGAGCGGCGGGATAATCGAGTTCACCACGTCGTCGAGCCGGTCGTTTTTTTTGGAGAGAATTGAGCTCAGATAAATAATCAGAGTAAGCTTTACCAGTTCGGATGGCTGAAAGGTGTATCCGGCCAGCATGATCCAGCGATTGGCTCCCATGATGCTGTGACGCAGCCCCGGAATGAAAGTTGCCAGCATGAGAATAAAGGTTATACCGAGCAATAGCGGGATTTTTTTTGTCAGAGCATTCAGAGGAATCCTCGAGGCAATAAAGGCGAGAATTCCACCGACGCCTACAAATGCAAGCTGGCGAAAAAAGAAGTGAAAGGGGTCATCAAAGCGTTTACCGCCGTAATAGTAGGAAGCCGAAAAGAGCGTAGCAAGACCAACACCCACTATGAGAATCAGCAGGATCAGCAGAGTAGTGTCGGTGCGCTCGTCTTTTACCCTTTCGATATAAAACCTATCACTCATTCCTATCACTCATCACTGTATCTTCAGGGTTGAAAGACTTAAAATGGTAAACAACATTCCCAGAATCCAGAAACGGATTACCACCTTGCTTTCATCCCAGCCTTTCATTTCGAAATGGTGGTGCAGCGGCGCCATTTTGAAGACCCGCTTTTTCCGCCATTTATATGAAACCACCTGAATTATTACCGACAACGCCTCCAGAACAAATACGCCGCCGATAACCACCAAAAGTATCTCCTTCTTCAATACCAGAGCCAGAACACCGATCACTCCCCCCAGGGACAGACTGCCGGTATCGCCCATAAACACCTCCGCCGGATGAGAGTTGTACCAGAGGAAACCGATACTCGCCCCCACCAGTGCCAATGTCATAACCGTCAGCTCGCCGGTACCTGTCAGATAGGGAATCTGCAGATACTCAGAGTAATCCATGCGCCCGGTAATATAGGTCAGAATAGCGAGAGTAATGCCCACCAGAATGACCAAGCCTATGGCCAGGCCGTCGAGCCCGTCGGTAAGATTGACTGCATTCGAGGTTCCGACCAGCAGGACCACGCCGAATGGAATATAGAAATAAGACAGATCCACTACCGGATGCTTGAAAAAGGGCACATACAGCAGCGTTGTATGTTCGTTTCCGTTTACAAACAAAAACAACACTATCACTAGGGCCACCAGGGTCTGTCCAATGAACTTTACTCTTGCGTGCATGCCGTCCGAACTCTTTCGGAAGATTTTGAGATAATCATCTACAAAGCCGATTCCGCCGAAGGCTATCATTGCAAACAGCAACAACCAGGTGTAGGAGTTGTTCAAATCCTGCCAGAGTAGGGTTGCTATAGTAACCGAGATGAGAATCAGCAATCCGCCCATCGTCGGGGTTCCGGATTTTATATAGTGGGTTTCCGGACCGTCGTCCCGAACCTCCTGGCCGGCTTTCAGACGCTGCAGTTTCCGGATAAGCGGACGTCCGAAGACAAATGAAACTACCAGGGCCGTGATGGCGGCATAGGCCGCCCGAAATGTGATGTACTGAAAAATGTTAAATCCGCTGAAATACTTTACCAACGGTAAAAAAAGATCCGGAAACACACGCCCTCCTAAGAATTACCCTGTTGCGTATTGAATTTCTGTTCCAGCTCGGGAACCAGCCGTTCGAGCTCCATTGAACGGGAACCCTTCAATAAAACTGTGTCCTGCGGCTGGACGGACTCGGCCACCAGCCGTGAAAGCTCTATAAAATCGTTCGTGTGCTTCAGCACACTTTGAAAACCCTGCTGCAGTGCCTCCTGATAGGCATACTCCATCTCTTCTCCGAATAAAAACACTGCCGCAGCGTTCATGTTGGCGATGGCACTGCCGACCTTCCGATGGGAAGATTCGGCCTTATCGCCCAACTCTTTCATAGCACCCAAAACAACTATCAGCCGCCCGGCGGCAGCGTCCTGCAGAGTGCTCAATATGGCAATAATCGACTCTGCATTCGCATTGTAGGAGTCCTGCACTATTGTGACCGTACCCTCGATAACCTGACTCCGCCCCTGCAGGGTTTCATACTTCTCCAACCCCGCCTTTATCTGTTCAGGCCGGGCTCCAAGGGTACGAGCTACCTGAATTGCCGCCATTGCGTTATTCAGATTGTGAGCTCCAGGCAGCCGGAACTGAATCTGTTCATTTTCATATGCAATCGTCCAGCCCTTTAGGTGATGTCTGATAGTTTTATGTACACCCACCGTCGCTTCCGTGCCGAAAGGCACCAGCGGCGCCCGGCATATGCGGGTGTAATACTCCCGCCACTCAAACGTATCGGGAACAAAGCCGATTCCGTCGGCCGGCAGGGAAGAAAACAGACTCCCCTTCTCACGGGCTATCCCTTCGCGGCTGCCCAGCAACCCGATATGGGCGGTACCGATATTGGTAATCACCCCGTAATGCGGATGCAGCACATCCACCATAGTCTGCATTTCACCGACGTGGTTGATTCCCATTTCAAACACCCCGAAGTGGTGCCGTTCACGCACCTTGAATACCGATAACGGCAGGCCAATATCGGAGTTGAGGTTTCCCTCGTTTTTCACAGTGGCCGCAACTTCGGCGAGAATCGCAGCCAGCAGCTCTTTAGTGGTAGTTTTGCCGTTACTGCCGGTAATACCGATTTTCAACAGCTGTGGAAACTCCTTCATATACTCAGCAGCCAAGAGCTGCAACGCCCGCAGAGGGTTCTCATGGGTGAGAACCGGAATCTCTACATCGTGCAGATTGTCCCGGTACTCCGAGGTTTGTGTGTGGCTGTGAGCGATTAATACCGCCGAGGCACCGTTTTCAACCGCCTGGTGGATAAACCGGTGTCCGTCAGTACGCTCGCCTTTCAGAGCAACAAATAAAAAATCCCGCCCCACCTTTCGTGAGTCGGTTGCAACCCCCGAAACAGAGGCGCTGCGAACGGCGCGGCCTTCATAGACCAGTGTACACTGGGCCATCTCGGCCGCCTCCCGCACAGAAAAAAGCCTATCCATCGGGCTTCTCCTTGTTGCCCAACACAATCCGCAGTACCTTTGAGGAGGGTTCCTGCTGCTCGAGCTGCAACTCTTCCCGGGCAAGCTCGGCAATTCTCTTCGGCGAACTCAAGATAGCAATATTTGCGATCTTTCTCTTATTGCTCTCGAACAGCTCTATCTGCACATCTTTGAGCTGAGCAATTTCACGTTCCAACTGTTGATAGCGATACACCTGATGAACCGAGAGAAAAAACATCACCGGTACACTCACTGCCAGCAGTATCATTATCATTTGTTTCATTTCAGCGCTCCTCGTCCTGTAGTTTTTCAGCAACCCGTAGTTTGGCGCTTCTGGAGGGAGCATTGAGATTGACCTCTTCTTCCGACGGTTGAATCGGCTTCTTTCGAATGAATTTTACAATCGCCTGATTCCCCCCACACTTACATATCGGCCATTCCGGCGGACAAGTGCAGGATTGACTTTTCCTTTGCAGAAACTGTTTGACAATTCTGTCCTCGAGCGAGTGAAATGAAATAACCCCGATCCGTCCACCAACCTTGAGCACGCTGAGCGCATCTTCCAAGACCGACTCCAGACGGGCCAGTTCTCCGTTTACCATAATCCGCAGGGCTTGAAAAGAGCGGGTAGCCGGATGAATACGTCCGTGCCGGTATTTTGCCGGTACCGATGACTTGATCAGTTCTGCAAGTTCGCCGCTGGTTTCAATCGATTTTTTGGATCTGTGACGAACAATAGCCGCTGCAATAACTCGAGAGTAACGTTCTTCGCCGTACTCAAAGAAGATTCGCGCCAGCTCTTTTTCCGGATAGGTATTCACGATATCGTAGGCGGAAATTTCGAGACTGGTATCAAGCCGCATGTCCAGCGGTTCCTCTTTTTGAAAAGAAAAGCCCCGGCCGGCCCGCTCATAGTGAAAGATAGAAATTCCCAAATCGAAAAGGATTGCATCAGGCCGCTCACCTCCCAGTGGATACTCCCGGAAGAAGGTGTTGAACCATGTATTGAACAGTCTTACCCTCTTCTCAAACGGCGCGAGCCGTTTACGTGCAACTTCCATGATCTTCGCGTCGGCATCAAGCCCCACAACCTGTATGCCGGGGTTCTCTTGCAGTACGAGCTCAGTGTGCCCTCCCTCGCCGAGGGTACTGTCTATAAACAGCCCCTCGCCGCTCGGGGGAACTACGTACTGTAAAACTTCCTGTTG
>CAZAMY010000104.1:0-7512 GCA_964485995.1 uncultured Sediminispirochaeta sp. | reverse complement strand
AAAACTGCCGGAAGGGTTAGAGGCCTCATCCTTCAGAAAAATCCGCGCACCCTTGCCGGAGGGGGCGTAGCGCCGGGCCAGCTTGGTGATATTTCTTAACTCGAGCAGCGGGGTGTTCCCAACCCCGGTTTCCGCCTGAATGGATCTGATCTCATCCAGCCCGTAGCCAACGCTGCGCATCATCTCCTCATAATCAAACGCTACTGATCCTGACTCGAACTGTGCATAGTCTATCCCGACTGCCTTCTTAATTATCTCGCCCTTGCGCTGCATCAGGCGTTGATATTCTGTATGCTGAGCACCATTTCCGCCGCTCATACCTCCTCCTCCCGTATCAGACTGCGCAACTGCTGCCCGACTTGCAGCAGCTCCGGGATAGGATTTCCGAATGAATGGGTATATCCCGGATTCACAGCCGATAACCGGCCTTTCAAACGGCGTCCGATTTCGGTTTCGATCTCCGCCTGTTCGCCCAGACGGACCTCTTTATTCTGCAGAAAACCCTTAGCCCACATTTCCAATGGTACTTCGGAGGTTTCCTGCGGCAGGCGGTCAGAGCGTTCCTCCGGTTTCAGCACCACCATGTGGATCTGCACCCAGTCGCCGGCATGGGCAACCTTCGGTTTTGCACTGCCGATTGCACTGCTCATAGTTATACCTCCCGGAAAAATCTGGAAATATCGTTACCGATTGCCCGTGGAACCGGCAGATCCAGCATGGTCTTGAGCCCGCTTTCCGCCTTTATCACCAGTGGAATCATATTTACACAGAGGGCGGCGGTTCCAATTCCGCCGGGGATTTCAGGCTTTACCTGCAGCTTTATCTCCGGGTCGCCCTCGATGGTGATATAGTCGCCGGTATTGGTCCCCTCCAGTTCAGGTTCGATCTGCTGGGGATGCACATATTCCAGAGCACGGCGGCCGTTTACTACCCCAAAGGCCCGCATATCGCAGCCGGCCACACTTCCAGGTCCAATTTTAATATAAGGAGTTTTACGCTCAACTCTGCTTACAATCGCTTCCATGCTCTGCTCCACCGAGGTGTCCAGCTTCCAGCCCAGGGCATCACAGACCATGCCAATAGACTGCACAAAGCCCACATGGCCGGCCAATTCTCCGGTACGCACTTTTTCGGTGAACTCTTCAGGTGCAAGGCCCACTCCCTGTTCCTCCATAACCGCAGGACCATAGGGCGACAGGCTGTTTACCCGCTCGGCCCGTACTCCCGTCACTGAGCGGCAGACCCCCGAAAGCATTACTACCAGCAGGTCCATCACGAAACCCGGGTTTATTCCAGTGCCCAGAATCGCCACATTGTGCTTGCGGGCCAGACGGTTCATCTGCGCCGACTCTTCAGGATGGCTGATCCACGGATAGGCCATCTCCTCGGCCGTGGAAACCACATTGAGCCCCTTGCGTACGAGCTTCTCGATTTTTGGAAGTGCCTTTTCGACAAAAGAATCGGTTGCCAGCAGAGCGATCTCCGCCCCGCTCTCCTGGATAACCCGGTCGATATCATCGCCGATAATCACATGTTCTAGATATGCCGGATAAGCGTCGCCCCCGGAGGCCTCAGTCTCGGCGGCATCCCGCTCTTTAAGCGCTGCCGCTACCGACTTTCCGACCCGCTCGGGTGCCATATCACACACTCCGCTGATCTCCAGGCCGTTGATACCGGCACACATTCTGCCCATGGTAGATCCCATGGCCCCGAAACCCCAGATAAGAACCTTAATTGTATCCATACAACTCTCCGTATAGCGACTTTTCGCTTACACTATAACATATTCACAGCACATCGCTAAACATTTTTGCCGCTATAGAAGCTCTAACTATGCATCTAGAGAGTTGTATAAATTCTCCAGTTCACGAATATAATCAGGATTAAGACGGTGATCTTTTGCACCCTTTAACATATGGCTTACGTAGGTTCGATTCGACTTAAAAGGTCCCTTCGGCTCAGTGGTATGATAACATTCCGCCGGTACTGGTTCGCCGTCCTCCCTTACTGTCATGACCGTTTGACGATAGTAGTAACCTTCCGGTACACTTTCCACAACATCCAATTTTTCTTTAATCTCCTCTGGCGGGATTTCATATAAAACCCCATACGCCAGCTTTCCAGGAGCGAACTCAGCCCCTGTTACCCCGGTTTGGTAATCCTCTGACATATAGTTAAATCGTACCTCAAAATTTGGTAAAATTGCCCGGGCAACAAACTCAGCACTAGGGCAGTGCTTGATTAGATTATCCATATTTAGAAATGATCCATATGTAAAATAAAGCATTTTGTCTCCTTTCAATCCTCTAATAAATCTTTTAGAGATCCTTCATAGTTGCGTAAACCATCTTCGCAGCGGTATAAGCCGATCGGGGGATCGATAATATCACCCTTTTCATCAAATCGAACAGCTCCGCTGATTCCATGATACACATCCATAGTTTGTATCTCCCGAAGAACTGCGCTTCGGTCAATTTTATGAGCGCGCCGTAATGCTTCGGCAAAAATACCAACACAATCATAACCTTCAGGGGCATATTGAATGTTGACCAGCGACCGTGGATATCGACGAGCGAATTCTGCAAAGAAATCCCGAGCAGATTCCTGGATCCGCATGTCGGCGCCTGGAAAGGTTTGGTAAGGAGGTATCTTATCAAGCCCCGGCACTTCAAGATATGGATATGACTTCAAAGCATCCGTTCCCAGAAAAGGGGCCTCAACCCCTTTATAACGCAACTGATGGGCGATAATGTGGGCAGGGTTCCAATATACGGCGAAAAAAATAAGATCCGGAGACGATTTCTTCACAGACGCGACTATCCCATCAAAATTCAAATTGCGCTCAGCTTCATCAAATTTTTGGTAAAGTGCGATCTCTGCACCAGAAAGTTTTACCTGTTGATAAAACACTTCAGCAATCGGAGCTCCCCAGACGGTATTGTCACTTAAAATAGCTATTCTCTGTGCCTGCAGATATTCGGTTGAGACCCTGGCCTGCATACGACCGTAGTAATCGTCATTCGCCACCAGGCGAAAGAAATTCTGGTAGCCCCTTTGCGTAAGCACCGGACTCGACGCCTCCGACGAGAGCTGGGCCAGCCCTGCCTGGTTGTATATATCCTGACTCACATCACACATTGGGCTGTTTAAAGGACCTATCATTCCGATCGCATCCGGATCCTCTGCAAATTCCTTTGCAACTACCCTGGCTTGGTTTAAATTTCGTTCATCATTAACAAGCACAAGTTTTAGCTCAAAAGGCAGATTGCCTTTTCTGTTTGCTTCTTCTACTGCCATTTCTGCCGCGCAATACCCGGTAGCATCTCGAGCATGTTCCTGCGGCCAGGGAAGTCCGAAACCTATTTTTGCACATCGCTTGCTGTCTGTTCTCATTTTATATAATCCTTTTCTATTCTTTCATATAGGGCATCTTTCTGAGCCATACATCTTTTTGAGACGGATGGTCAGTAAAAAGCTTATTCCGTATCTCCTCAACTCTTTTCTGAGCATCAGAATACGCCTTTTTCGGATTAAAGGTAGTAAACTCACGATTCCTCTTCACAATCTTTCCATCAATAATAACGTTATCTATGTCGGAAGATGAACCATACAGTATGACACTGGTTAAAGGATCGTTAGTGGGCAATAAAAAGGGATTTTCAAGATCTATAGTAATGAGATCCGCTTTCTTTCCAACTTCAATAGATCCGACATCCCCATCCATTCCAATTGCTTCCGCTCCCTTGCGGGTTGCCAACTCCAACATTTCGTAGAGATAGGGTCGAGAGGTAACCCGGTCATCACCTAACATCTGTTCCGCACTTTCCAGAAGCCCAGCCCGAAAAGACTGTCCCATCAAATTTTCCCGGATAAGCTGCAGCATATCATGGAAAAAATCATCGGTTCCCAATGCTAAAGGGATCCCCATGTCCATCCATCGAACAAAGGGGCTGTGAAGGAACCGGCACTGCAAAATCGGGGTTCCGGCTGCACGAATCAGTTCCAAATCAGATTCTGTGGCATACACACAGTGGGCTGCCATCATCTTATCATCTAAGATACCCAATTCATGCAGATGCTTCGGTGGCGTATTTCCATAAAGAGCCATTACTTGTTTGTATTCACGTGAGGATTGTGATAAGTGAGTGGACAGACGCAGCCCCTTCTTATCAGCAAAGTCCTTACACTTTCTAAATAGTTCAGGACGCGTTAAGTCAGCAGCTTTTGGAGCCATCAGTGTGGTAATACGTCCATTTTCGGCTCCATGCCATTTATCGTATAAGTCGAGAGCTCGCTGATAAGCAGCCTCCCCTTTTTCATCCACATATACATATGAACCTTGACGAAGACTTTCAAGATCTACTTCGTCGATATCTACAGCCAGAACCGCACGCATACCGCTCGCTGCTACCGCTTCGGCAAAACCGTCAGGGTATGTATAGATAACCACCGATGTGGTGCAACCGCTATGAATAAACTCGGCACATGAAGCCATTGCAAGATACTGCATATCTTCCGGCTGCCGATACTGTTCCATCGGTAAATTAACCTCGTAAAACTCTCCGATCTGTTCATACAAACCCCGGAAATACTGCTGAAGATGTGAGTGCGTGTTCACAAAACCCGGTAATACTACCTTATTTTCCGCATCAATCACCTCATCAGGTGTACCCTTTACAGTCCCTGTGTTACCAACCGCAATAATTCGATCATCCCGAATATACACATTCCCGCGCCGATACACATTGGCATCTCGATCCATAGTAGCTATAAAACCGTTTTTAATAAGTACATCCGCCATGTCAGCTCCTATTCCTAATACTTTTATTGGTACTTTTTTATAGTTCAATTTCAAAGTAACGGTGTCTATGGGAACGTTTTACCGTTCCCATAGTCTGCACCGTAGTATGTTAATGATAGAAATTATCTGACGGTCTCCTCCATTGGCTTGTGTATATTGAACAGCCGAGTGACCAAAAGAAAAATACCGTAGAGAAACACAACGCCTATCAGTAGAGAAATCGGACTCTTGGTTATCCCTGCAATGATGAATGAAACGATAGCTGCAGAAGCTACAAACAGAGCATACGGTAGCTGCGTTCGCACATGCGCCACCAGGTTACAACTAGCGCCAGTACCCGACAGAATGGTTGTATCAGAAATCGGTGAACAATGATCGCCGAACAAACCTCCAGAGAGAACCGCCGCAATAGTAACCGCTAATAATGAGCTGTCTAATTCGAGTGCAAGTGGTATCGCAAGCGGCATCATGATACTAAAAGTACCCCATGAGGAACCGGTTGAAAAAGAGATCAGCGCAGCTGAAATAAAAATAATGAGAGGTATTGCCCAAGTTGCTAAATTACCCTGTGCTACAGAAACCAGGAAATCAGGGGCTCCTAAGGCCTTGCTCACACCGCCAAGAACCCATGCTACGATAAGAATAAAAATGATGTTAGATGATCCCTTTAGACCATCAAAAAAGGCAGTAGCACTTTCTCCGAATTTCTTGATTTTGTAGAACTTCATCAAGATAATACTAGCTGCACTTCCATATAATACAGCTATAATCAGGTTGAGTTCGATGTTCGAAGCTGAACCTTCGGCAAACGGAAAGCCAGCCGGCTGTAGTAACACCAACGATCCTATGAAAACTACCAGCGGTATAACCATTACCCAGATATTAGATTTTTCGATCACGCTCTGATCTACTTCTTCAACGTCAACCTCATCCAAGTCTTCCGCATGAATTATACCCTTTTGAGCCCGCTTTTCCGCTCGTGCCATCGGTTTTAGATCCATTCCAACCAGAATAATAAACGGTACGAAGAGTACTGACAGAAGCGCGTAAAAGTTAAACGGTATGGTTTGCAGAAGCAGTGGAAACATTTCTTGATTCGGCAGCTCATTTGACATAAGCCCCATGATGTATGCACCCCATCCTAAGAATGGTATCAAGATTGATACCGGTGAAGCGGTAGTATCGGCAATCCACGCTAATTTTTCACGCGATATTCGCAATTTGTCATAAAGTGGTCGAAAAATCGGTCCTACTACCAAAGGAGATCCGACGTCACTCCAAAAAACTGCAAAGCCGCCAAGCCAACTCACCAACATCGTGGCTCGTTTTGATTTTACTTTTTTTGTAATTCCGTCGGCAAAAGAAAATGTTCCGCCGGAAACTTCCAACAGCTTCACAAACCCGCTGATGGCCACCAGCAGCAACAGTATCTTTGCATTCCAGGAATCGCCGATGGTGGGAATTATAAACTCATCAACCAGCTTGATGAGGGTTACGAACGGGTTAAAATTGTTGATAATCAGTAACCCGAGGAAGGAACCAACCAGCAAAGCTGTTAACAGCCGTTTGAATTTCATAGCAATGAAAATCGTTACCACAATTGGTATCAACGATGCTATACCATAACTTTCCATGTTCTACCCCTTTTATTAGTTTTTCATGACTTTTTCTAATGGCCTTCTATAAATCTCTTTCTTCATTAACCAACTCTCTTCTCCTTTACCTCCTTCTCAATTCCAGTTTTTTACGGACATTTTTAAACTACGGGAGGATAGCCCTATTCAATTTACCACTATAGTAGTAAATAGAGAGTGAGGATATTCTAAATCTGCTTAAACCAGCTGTCAAATAAAAAATTTACTTTTTGGCGTGCTATTCTACATCCTGGAACAATGACTCGGACCGTTGGAGGTTTCATTCTATAAGCATCGCTCAGTAAAGTAAAAGGCAGGTATTATTTGATAGATAGATAGTTAGCTACACTAATTGGTTTTTAAATTAGTCTTGAAATTTCTCACGTAGCCGATGGAGGTTTTGTCCAAACAGCTCAACAATTTCATCACCAAGATGATTTTGTATCTCTGCAAGATAGAAGTCGTGTTTGATATAACTTTCGATTGTCAAGACCAGTCCACGATTTTGCGACCACATGACCCTACATGGCACTGTATTACCCATTACTCCGGTAATACACCATGATGAATCTACTGTACAGTCCAGAGTCCTACCAAGATAATCATAGCGCGGCATATTCTCAGTGCTGTGATTATAAACTACACCGAAGTCTGGACGACTGGATCCATATATGAGCATATAAACATGTACTCCACGGTTATAAGCGTTGGACAAAGGTACTTCCAGTTCTGGATATTCTTGATCCCACAATCCGATAAACACCCTTTGCTCGGCCTGGTCTATAATATAAATAGCCTTTTGAAGTGCCTCATCCTTGTTAGTAAGATTCCACACCGGATCAAAGTCGGAATGGAATTCAAACTTTTTTAGGTGTTCCTGCAAATCGGACGCATAGTGTTGGTACTCATGTTTGAGTTTCTCAATCACCTTTTTAACCGTTTGCCTTACTCCAGGTGCAGGACCATCACACCGGCTGCCAGACCGAACAGCACATTGGCGCACCACGGGGCCAGCCACGCCGGCAGCATCCCGCCATAGCCCAGCGTGGCCGTCGCCGCGATGGCGCGTCCGGGCGG
>CAZAMY010000103.1:0-7557 GCA_964485995.1 uncultured Sediminispirochaeta sp. | reverse complement strand
TGAGACAGTAAAGAAAAGCGGTGTTTCTCCGGTAGTATGTCTCAACTATTTTTATACCGACAATGACGAAGAGATCGCCGCCATAAAACGCGTTGCGGAAAAAGCCGGAGCCCGGGTTGCCGTTTCAAAGCACTGGGAAAAAGGTGGTGCAGGAGCTCAAGAACTGGCAGAAGTAGTTGCAGAGGCGTGTGAGGACACCCACGAGTTCAAGTTCCTGTATCAGGAGGATACTCCGCAGAAAAAACGTATTGAGTTGATTGCCAAAGAGGTGTATGGCGCCGACGGAGTCGAATACACTCCCGAAGCGGAGGCAAAACTTAAAAAGGTTCAGGATAATCCCGACCTCGCTAAAATGGGTATCTGTATGGCCAAAACACAGCTCAGCCTCTCTCACGATCCGGAACTGAAGGGCCGTCCTAAGGGCTGGACTCTGCCGATTAAAGATATCTATGTGTATCAGGGTGCTGAACTGATTGTACCGGTAGCCGGCGGAATTAAACTGATGCCCGGTACAGCCTCGGACCCAGCATATCGACAGATTGATGTAGATACAGAAACTGGAGGGGTGACCGGCCTGTTTTAAGACTTTAGGGTAAATCTAACGGCCGCCCAAGTACATCTGCCTGGGCGGCTTTTTTATTGCATTATTTAAACATACGGAGGTGTATCGCCTTCACAAAAAGGTATGTTTCATTATATAAACAAATTCAGGTGTTTTTTTGAATTTTCTATTGACACTATGTGCTATATTTAACATTATGTTATAAATAAAACATAATGTTTTATTTTAATACTTTTTCTACTGAGAGGTGGTGTATGGAACGCATACCCGTTGCAATTTTAGGAGCTACAGGAACCGTGGGACAGAAGTTTATCACTCTTCTGCAGGACCATCCCTATTTCACGATTAAAGAGCTGGTCGCGTCCCCGAGAAACGAAGGCAAAACCTACCAAGAGGCCTGCGCATGGAAGCAGAACACAGCTATTCCTGCCGAAATCGCTTCAATGAAACTCAAAACAACAACCACTCCTCTCACAAGCACTATCCTTTTCTCCGGTCTCGATTCATCAATCGCCGGAGAAGTCGAAAGCAACTATGCTGATCAAGGCCATATAATCATCAGTAATTCGAAAAACCACCGCATGGATCCTACCGTGCCGCTGGTAATTCCCGAGATAAATCCGGATCACTTCGCCCTGCTTGCAGAACAACGTTGGAATGGAGCAATCCTCACTAACTCGAACTGCTCTACGATGTTCCTTGCCATGGCACTGGCACCCATCGAGGAGACGTTCGGTTTGACTGCTGTTCAGGTGAGCACCATGCAGGCCATCTCGGGAGCAGGATATCCCGGTGTTCCCTCGTATGACATCATTGGCAACGTGATACCATATATCGGCGGTGAAGAGGAAAAAATGGAAGAGGAGACCCAAAAGATTCTGGGAACCCTGGCCAACAACCGCATCAAGGACGCCGATTTCGCTGTAAGCGCACAGTGTAACCGTGTACCGGTTGTAGACGGTCACACCGAAACACTCTCCATTGCCCTGAAGCAGAAGGCCTCACCCGAAGAGGTCAAAAAGGTAATGAGTGCTTTCCGCGGCCTGCCGCAGAAGCTCGATCTGCCT
The DNA here is from genome assembly GCA_964485995.1 of uncultured Sediminispirochaeta sp. Classification (GTDB taxonomy): domain Bacteria; phylum Spirochaetota; class Spirochaetia; order DSM-16054; family Sediminispirochaetaceae; genus DSBN01. The sequence continues at coordinate 5,928 of CAZAMY010000103.1, read as the reverse complement.
TCAGCCCCCCCACAGCCGCTGCTCGTCATGGAAGAGCCTGATCGCCCTCAACCGGCCCGGGATGTGTGGCTCGAAAACGGCATGGCTACACTGGTCGGCAGAGTCCGCCCCTGCCCCGTACTGGACATCAGGATGGTGATTCTCGGCCACAACACTGTCAGAGGCGCCGCCGGCGCCGCTGTACTCAACGGCGAGGCTATGTATAAACTCGGGCTGTTAGGAGATACTCCGGCGCAGAAAATTGATCTTCAACAACTAAAACGCCGCGCCGCTGCTCTACACGAAACGCATGAGCTAATAGGTGAGTGTTGCTAACAAAAAGAAGAGCCGCCGGATTACTCCGGCGGCTCAATATAAAATGTGGAGAAGAGGATAAGCTCTCTTAGTAGCCCATATCCATCATTGCGTCAGCGACTTTCTTGAAGCCGGCAATGTTGGCGCCCTTCACATAGTTGATGTAATCGGCACCGGAGCCCTCACGGACACATGCATCGTGGATATTGCCCATAATCTGCTTCAGCTTCTCGTCGACCTCTTCCTCGGTCCAGGAGAGTTTCATCGAGTTCTGCGACATCTCTAGACCGGAGACTGCAACCCCGCCGGCGTTGGCGGCTTTGCCTGGTCCGAACGGAATCTTGGCTTCCAAGAGCTTCTCGACCGCGTCTGCGGTGCAGCCCATATTGGAGGTCTCAATCACGTACTTCACACCGTTTTTCAGCAGAAGGTCGGCATCTTCGCCGTTCAGCTCGTTCTGGATTGCGCAGGGGAAGGCCATGTCGACTGCAACTTCCCAGGGTTTGCGGTTCGGAACGAATTTGGCACCGAATTTTTCAGCGTACGGGGCAACGATATCGTTATTGCTGGCCCGCAGTTCGAGCATGTAGTCCCATTTTTCCTGGGTGTTCACACCATCTTCATCAACGATGTAGCCATCGGGACCGGAGATGGTCACAACCTTTCCGCCGAGCTCGGTAGCCTTGATACAGGCCCCCCAGGCAACGTTGCCGAAACCGGACACTGAAATGCGTTTTCCTTTCAGGGTATCGTTGTGGGCTTCGACCATATTCTTAGCAAAATACAGGGCACCGTACCCGGTAGCTTCGGGACGAATCAGCGATCCTCCCCAGTTGCGGCCTTTACCGGTAAGCACGCCGGTATTCTCGATCTGCAGCCGCTTGTAGGCGCCGTACATGTACCCGATTTCACGTCCGCCGACACCGATATCTCCGGCCGGCACATCGGTTTGAGGGCCGATATAGCGATGCAGCTCCGTCATGAAAGAGCGGCAGAAGCGCATGATTTCATTGTCGCTTTTGCCCTTCGGATTAAAGTCTGAACCGCCTTTACCGCCGCCCATCGGCAGGGTGGTGAGGCTGTTCTTGAAAATCTGCTCAAATCCGAGGAATTTCAATCCGCCCAGGGTTACGCTGGGGTGGAATCGAAGACCGCCCTTGTAGGGCCCCAGGGTATTGTTGAACTGGACTCTGTAAGCGCGGTTCACCTGAACCTGACCGTTGTCATCTTCCCATTCTACTTTGAACTGGATAACTCTATCGGGTTCAGTGATTCGTTCGAGAATTTTGGCATTCACATACGCCGGATTCTCGTTGACTGTATCGATAATAGTTTCAATCACTTCTCGCACAGCCTGAATAAACTCAGGTTCGGAAGGGTTCTTTCTTTCGATCTCAGCCATAAACTGATCTAAATTGTACATAGTATCCTCCGTCAATTCGTATACCGGTAAATTTTGTACTATTACTCTATCCCGGATTCATCGTACAGTCAAGTTTTTTCGTAAACATAATTGCTATATTTTTACTTTTTCCGCAATTTACTTTATATAAATCACCATATTACTCAATATAATCTTGAATAGCATATGTGATAAGAATATGTTATAATTGAATTAATTCTATCCTTTTGGAGATTTCCATGTACGAACATCAACACTCCAGCACAGAAGGTTATTATTTCAAAGAAACCTCGTTCAAACAACTGATGGCTAATCGGGTGGGAGATATTCTGCTGGTGTGCAGTGAATACGATAAGTTTATGCTGGAAGAGGACGGACGCATCGATGAGCTCTTGTTTCAGGAGTATGTGTCACTGAATCTGCGCTATCCGCCTAAGTTTACCCAGGTTTCCAATGCCCACGATGCCTTCGAGATGCTGCAGAAGCGGTCCTTCGATCTGATTATCACCATGCTCAACATCGGAGATGTAAATGCCATCGTTCTGGCAAAGCGCATCAAAGAAACCTATCCATCGAAACCGATTATTGTGCTCACTCCAATTTCAACCCGCGAAACCATGATCAAACTGCGAAATACGGACCTCAGCTCTATTGATTACATTTTTTCCTGGCAGGGGAATCCCAATATTCTGCTGGCAATGGTAAAGCTCATCGAGGACCGAATGAATGTCGCCTATGATGTAAACACCGTGGGCGTACAAACCGTCGTACTCGTCGAAGATTCGGTGCGCTACTACTCGAGCTATCTGCCGATGATTTACCGCACTCTGTTCCGGCAAGCCCGCTGCCTGATGACTGAGGGGCTCAATGAGTGGCAGCAGACAATGCGGATGCGGGGACGGCCAAAGATAATGCTGGCCCGCACCTATGAAGAGGCGGTGCAGCTTTACAATACCTACAAGCACAATCTGCTGGGAATAATCTCGGATATCACCTACAAGAAGGGCGGAGAGATGGACAAACACGCCGGCCTGAAACTCTGCGAGTATATCCGTTCAGAAAACAAGGAGCTGCCGATCCTTATTCAGTCCAGTCACTTAGAGCACGAACCCGATGCACACAACTACAGTGCCTCCTTTATCTATAAGCATTCAAAAACGCTGCTCAAAGAGCTCAAAGAGTATATTCGCCTGAATTACGGTTTCGGCGATTTCGTCTTTCGCGATCCGCATACCCTCGCACCGATTATGCGGGCACACGATTTGTGGGATCTGCAGCACCGCCTGATGGAAGTGCCCACCGAGTCCTTCAAATTTCATGTAGAGAACAACGATATCTCTAAATGGCTAAAAGCGCGCGCCCTGTTTACCCTGGCAAATTACCTGCGGCCGAAACAGCTGAGCGACTTCAAGAATGTGCAGGAAGGCAAGGAGTTCATTATTAATGCAATCAAGGACTTTCGCATTCAGGAGGGCCGCGGAACGATTGCAGAGTTTCAACGCGACCGTTTCGATGAAATATCTTTTTTCAGCCGAATCGGTTCGGGTTCACTGGGCGGGAAAGGCCGCGGACTGGCTTTTATCGATTTGCAGCTGAAGCGCAAGCGCATAAGCTACAAATATCCGGGCGTAGTTGTGACCATTCCGCGCACGGTTGTCCTCACCACCCAGGTCTTTGACGATTTTATGGAAGAAAACTCACTTTACGATGTGGCGCTGACCGAACACAGCGACGTCGAGCTGCTGGAGACTTTTTTAGAGGCGGAACTCCCATCACGTCTGCATGAAGATCTGGCAGCTATCCTGGGAGTTATGACCAATCCGATCGCAGTGCGGTCGTCGAGTCTTCTCGAGGATTCCCACTATCAGCCCTTTGCCGGTATTTATGATACTTTTATGCTGCCGAACAATCACGAGCAATTCGACCACCGCTTTCAGGATTTATGCAATGCAGTGAAAAGTGTGTATGCCTCGACGTACTACAAGCGCAGCAAAGACTACATGCATGCCACTGGTAATATGGTGGAAGAAGAGAAAATGGGCGTTATCATCCAAGAGGTAACCGGCCAGGTGTATGACAATTTGTGCTATCCGAATATTTCCGGAGTAGCGCGCTCACTCAATTTTTATCCGATTGAAAACGAGAAGCCGGATGATGGCATCGCCAATATCGCCTTCGGTCTCGGTAAAACAGTAGTGGATGGCGACGTGTCGCTGCGGTTCTCTCCTAAGTTTCCTAAAAAGGTAATGCAGCTTTCTTCTATCGATTCGGCCTTGAAAGAGACTCAGAAACAGTTTTATGCCATTGATATGTCCCCGGACAGCTTTTGCGCCCGCAGTCTCGACGGCGGTTGTATACATAAGATGGATGTACCCGAGGCCGAAGACCACGGGTCACTGAAGTTTCTCGCCTCTACCTACGATTTTCAGAATCATGTACTGCGCGACGGCACTAGCTACAGAGGGAAACGGATTCTCACATTTGCAAGCATCCTCAAGTACAACATGTTTCCTCTTGCCGAGATCATTGGCGACCTGCTCGAAATGGGCCAAACGGCTATCAATACCCCGATAGAAATCGAGTTTGCGGTTAATCTGGATACTCCCTCGGACAAACCGGCTATCTTCAGCTTTCTGCAGATTCGCCCCATTGTTGAAGGGGCTGAACAGGAGGATATCGATATAGCCGATGAGCTGCCGGAAGAGACGTTGATATATTCACACAAGGCAATGGGTAATGGAATGTACGATGAGCTGCGCGATATCGTATATGTCAAACCGGAGACCTTCAATCCGGCTCACACCAAAACAATGGCAGAAATGATAGGTGAGCTGAATGAGCGCTTCGAGAGAGAAGAGCGCGGCTATATCCTGGTGGTCCCGGGACGATTGGGATCGAGCGACCCCTGGCTGGGTATACCGATCGCCTGGTCACAGATTTCGTATGCCCGCGTGATTGTAGAGATGGGGCTCTCGAATTTCAGGGTTGATCCCAGTCAGGGAACCCACTTTTTCCAGAATCTCACCAGCCTGCAGAATGCGTATCTAACCATCAACCCATTCATCAACGACGGGGTATTCAACCAGCAGTATCTGGAAGACCAAAAGGCAGAGTTCGAGAACGAATTTCTCAGGCAGGTGCACTTTGAGTCACCTATGTGTGTAAAAATTGACGGACGTACCAGTCGAGGTTTGATCTACCACACGAATAATGATAAAGGCTGCCGGCTAGAGTCGGAGGTAGAAAAACAGACAGCAGTCGAAGCCGAAGTAGTAGATTGAGCTACCGCTGATTATAGACCTGCAGAGCCTCTTTGAGAATACGGACGGCACGTTCGAGTTTATCCCGTGTGAGCACGTATGCAATCCTTACTTGGTGCTTTCCGAGTTCGGGGGTTGAATAAAAGCCCTGAGCCGGGGCCACCATAAGCGTTTCTCCCTCGAGATTAAAATCACTCAGAAGCCAGATGGCAAACTTTTCTGCATCATCAACCGGGAGCTCAGCAATCAGATAAAACGCGCCTTCAGGGGTTGAAAGACGAACTCCGTCTATTGACTGCAAGCGCTCGATCAGAAAATCACGGCGGGCCTTGTATTCCAGACGCACCCGTTCGAGATACTGATCTGAGCTTGTAAGGGCTTCGGCTACTGCCAGCTGGTCAACAGTGGGCGGGCAGAGACGGGCTTGGGCAAAGCGGAGAACCAGATCCATTACTTCGGAATTACGGCTTACAATCGTACCAATTCTCGCACCACAGGCGCTGTACCGTTTTGAAACCGAGTCGACCATAATGGCATTCTCTTCTATCCCTTCGAATTCCATGATCGAGACGGCCTGTCGTCCTTCATAGGTGAACTCTCTGTAGACCTCATCCGAGATGATAAAAAGGTTGTGCTCACGCGCGAAATCTACGAGCTCTTGCAATCTTTCCCGAGAGAATACTGCGCCGGTGGGGTTGCCGGGATTACTAAACATAATTGCCTTGGTCTTCGGGCTGAGGAGCCGTTCGAACTCATCTATTGCAGGCAGATGAAAACCGTCTTCGATTCGACTGGTAACCGGCACCACCGTGGCGCCGCTCATTGCCGCAAAACCGTTATAGTTCGCATAATAGGGTTCGGGAATAATGATCTCGTCGCCGGGGGAAGTGACGGCCATCAACGCAAAGATGATAGCTTCGCTTCCGCCGCTGGTCACGAAAATGTGCTGCTGGTCAAGGTCGAGGCCGTGCT
>CAZAMY010000102.1:0-7640 GCA_964485995.1 uncultured Sediminispirochaeta sp. | reverse complement strand
AAGCTGTTAGATATTTTGTTCTTACTGTTGCAAGGGGCTACTGGTCTCTATCTCGTATTGGCTGGGCTTCGCCTGAGTATTGATCAATTTGCTACTACGATGTCGGCAGTAAAAATTTTCCCGTTTGCCAAACGTTTAATGCCCAATAGTATTTTATATGTGATTGTTCCCGTTACCGGTATTTTAATTCTTATCTACACCGTTATTCACTTATTCGATAAAAACAACTCCTTTCAATTACGAACGCTTGATACGGAAGTAAGTAAAAAACTGGAAGGATTGGAGGACTCATGGGAATAGCAATTCTACTTGGCGGCTTTCTGCTTCTGATTGTCTTAAGAATTCCTATTGCGATAGCGCTTACCATGTCCTCCGTCTTTACTGCGATGTATCTGGGGATACCCCTACCGGCGGTTGCCCAGCGTATGGTAAACGGAGTAAATAAGGTTGCATTGCTTGCGGTTCCCTTTTTTATTTTTGCCGGACAACTAATGGCTGCGGGAGGAATTTCCAAACGCTTGGTTGATTTCTCTCGAGTTTTTGTCGGTCGTTTGAGAGGCGGACTGGCAATGGTCAATGTATTAGCCAGTATGTTTTTTGGCGGTATGTCTGGTTCATCAGTCGCTGATACTTCTTCTATTGGCGCAATGCTGATACCGGTGATGAAACAAGACGGTTACCGGGCTGATTATGCAACCAGTGTCACTATATCCAGCTCTATTCAGGGAATCATTATTCCGCCCAGTCATAATATGATTATTTATGCATTGGCTGCCGGAACGAATATTTCGGTTGGAATGATGTTTCTTGGCGGTGTTATTCCCGGAGTCTTGCTGGGTACAATGATGATGATTTTCTGCTACATATATGCAATTCGACGCAATCATCCGAAAGGCGAACCTATGGGTTTGGTCCAGTCTTTGCGGATTATTCGCGATTCAATTACAGGGCTGCTTACACCTATCATTATTGTAGGCGGAGTTATTACCGGTATATTCACTGCTACTGAATCTGCTGCTATCGCCTGTGTGTGGGCATTTTTTATATCATTTTTTGTTTATCGGGAAATTCCGCTGAAAGATTTTGTTCTTATCTTGAAGCGGACATTTAAAACATTAGTTATAGTGTTGCCGGTAATAGCAGCGGCCAGTGCGTTTGCATTTTTGATTGCGTATCTGCGAGTTCCACGGATGGTTACTGCCGCTCTCCTGGGTATCAGCAGTAATAGATATGTAGTGATGCTCATCCTCAATCTAATACTGCTCGGCCTGGGCTGTATTATGGATATGGCACCCCTGATTCTTATTTGCGCTCCGATTATGTTGCCGGTAGCAGTAGGAATTGGTATTCATCCGGTTCATTTTGGAATAATAATGATTATGAATCTAGCAATTGGCTTACTAACTCCGCCTGTAGGGGTAACATTATTTGTAGGCAGTACCGTTGGAGAGGTCCCGATTGAACGACTGGCTCGAGCGAATATGCCCTTTTACCTTCTGACTATTGTAGTGCTCCTGCTTATTACCTATATCCCGCCACTAGTTATGTGGTTACCTAACTTAGTTATGAACTGAAAGGATGTGAGAAAGATGAAAAAGGTGGCCTTAGTGACCGGAGCCGCGGGAGTATTGGGACTGGCAACTGCTAAAGCACTTTTAGCTGATTCTATTTTTGTTGTCTTGGCAGATGTAGATGCAGAAAAACTGGAAAAACAGTCAGCAGAGTTAGGAGAAAATGCAAGTTGGATTTCTTTTGATGTAAGCAATCCGAATGAAGTAGAAAAATCAATAAAGCAAATTGAAAGTGAAAACGGTTCGATTGATATTTTAATAAATAACGCCGGAATTCTATCCAACAACAAGGCTGAAGCAACTACTCCTGAAGAGTGGGCAAAGGTATTTAAAGTTAATCTTGACGGGGCCTTCTTTCTTGCAAGAGCTGTGCTCCCGGGCATGAAACGATGCAAATGGGGGCGAATCATCAATACAAGTTCCTTGGCTGCAAAAAGCGGTGGAATTACTGCGGGGACAGCGTATTCGGCATCGAAGGGCGGATTATCTGCTTTGACTTTCTCGCTGGCTGCAGAAACTGCTTCATTTGGTATAACTGTAAATGCGATAGCGCCGGCCTATATTCGTACGCCTATGGTAACAGAGCAACTGTCTAAGCAGCAACAACAAGAGATCGTAAATAAAATACCGGTCGGCCGTTTTTGTGAACCGGAAGAGTTTGCTCATGTGGTCCGCTTCTTAGTCGATCCCTTGGCCGGTTTTATTACCGGAGAAATTATCGATCAAAATGGAGGGCTTCTGTTCGATTGAACTCTCTTAAAATGAAAATAAAAGAAACTGAAAGTGAAAGGGAGAAATACATGAAGTATACAAAATTACCGGGTACAGATGTGGAAATCTCACAGATAGTCCTCGGTTGTTGGGCATTAGGTGGAGGGTATACATGGGGGGATCAGAATGATGCCAATTCTATCAAAACTGTTCACGCGGCACTAGATCACGGGATTAACAGTTTTGATACGGCAGAGTTCTATGGTGAGGGGCGATCTGAAGAAGTTCTCGGAAAAGCTTTATCCGGAAAAAGGGCTTCTGCGCGTATTATATCGAAAATTTGGGTTGCCAATATGGACAAAGAGGGAGTTGTGAAAGCATGTGACAGCAGCCTAAAACGACTGAACACCGATTACATCGACCTTTATATGATACATTGGCCCAACCGTGAGGTAGAACTATCGGAAACCCTAGAGGCGATGTTTAAACTTGTTTCAAGCGGAAAAGTACGGGCTGTAGGAGTAAGCAACTTTGGAGTTCTAGATCTTTCGGATGCAAGTGAAATGGGAAATATATCGGTAAACCAGCTGCCATATAGTCTGTTGTTTCGGGCGATCGAGGACGAGGTTTTGCCTGTATGTAGGGATAAAAAAATACCAGTTATGGCGTATAGCGCATTGGCACAAGGCTTGCTTACCGGTAAATTCAACAAACCCTCGGATGTGGATGACGAAAGAGCACGCATTCGGCTTTATTCCAATACAAGACCGGGCACAGTTCACGATGAAATCAGACAGGAGGAACGAGTATTTGATTTGCTGAACGAAATTCGTGGTATCTGCGCCGATGCACATGTCCCTATGGCCCATGCCGCTATCAATTGGGTTGCGGGAAAACCGGGGATCGCGGCTGTGTTAGTTGGCGCCCGCACACCCGAGCAGATAGTGGATAATCTTGGAAGTCTTGAAGATATGATTGGTACTGATACAGTGAAGAAATTGGATGACGCCACCCAACAATTAAAGTTGGAGCTAGGGCCTAATCCGGATATGTGGAGGACAGTCAGCCGTTATAGGTGAGACTATTCTCATAACCAATCTTCTTTAGCCCGGGAAGCGAGTAATGAATTCTGCTTCCCGGGCACTTTTTTAGTCTTAATTTTCATTTCTGCTGTATGGCGGTTATCGTTTTTTCTACTATTTTAGCTGCAGTAAGACCAAAACGTTCCTGTAAATACTCCTGTGTACCAACCTCACCAAACTCATCATTTACGCCAACTCGTTGCAGAGGTGTTGGGTGTGTTTCTGCGAGCAGCTCTGCCACTGCTCCGCCTAGCCCACCGGCGCTTTGTGCATTTTCACAGGTAACCAGTGCACCGGTTTTTTTTGCGTAGGTGAGAATGAGCTCTGTATCGAGTGGTTTTATCGTGTGCATATCAATTACCGCGGCATCAATTCCCTGTGAACTGAGTTGTTCGGCTGCTTTTAAGGCTTCCGAAACCATTACCATGCCTGTGGCAAAGATGGCTGCATCCGCGCCGTCCTGGAGTACTACACCCTTACCTATTTTGAAGGCGGTAGTAGTTTTGTGATGGGTACAGGCGCCTTTCCTGTGGAGACGCATGTAGACACACCCGTCATGTTTATAACAAAGCCTAGTTAGGTGATGGAGAGAAATAGTATCAGATGCTTCGATGATTACCAGATTTGGAATTGCTCTCATTAGTGCGATGTCTTCAAAGGGCATGTGTGTGCCACCGTTGTATTTTGCAGTCACTCCCGGGTCCGTACCGATAAGTTTCACATTTTGTTTGGCATAATTTGATGAGATAAAGAACTGATCATACACTCGTCTTCCGGCGAAACAACCGAAAGTATTTGCAAAGGGAATGAACCCCATAGACGAAAGGCCCGATGCCACCCCGACCATGTTTGCCTCGGCCACCCCCACATTAATCAGGCGGTTGGGAAATTTATCCTGAAAAACATTGGTCCCTGAGGCTGCCATCAGATCGGCCTCTAATACTACTATTTTTTCATCCTCTTCAGCTAAGTCGGTAATGGTATCAGCATACACCGCGCGCATATCTTTATATTTTTCTAATGCTTGCATTTCTATCGCTCCTGTTGATCATATAGATATTGAATAGCTTCTTTAGCGGTTCCATAATCGAAGCTCAAATTGTGGTTTCCGATTGCTCTTTCTCCGGGATAAAACCCTTTTCCTTTAATCGTGTCCAGAATTATCATGGTAGGTCTACCTTTCGTGAGATGAGCTCTTGCTAGTGCCGAATCGAGTTCGAAAAAGTCGTGTCCATTTACCCGCTCTACCTTCCAACCGAAGCCGGTCCATTTTGTGTTAAGATCATCAATACTCATGATATCATGCATAAACCCGTCGAGCTGTTGCTTATTATAATCGGTAAAAGCAATAAGGTTCTCTAAGTTGTACTGGGCAGCGCACATCGCTGCTTCCCACACTTGTCCCTCATTCGATTCTCCATCTCCGATAAGCAGGTAGGTGTATGAATTTTGTTGTTTTAGTTTCTGTCCAAGTGCAATCCCTACGGCGGCAGAAGCACCCTGGCCTAGACTGCCGGTAGTAAAATCAATACCGGGGGTGAGGTTCATGTCACAGTGGCTCGGGAGGCGGGTGCCACCTTTATTTAGTGAATGCAGCCAGTCCTTTGAAAAGTAACCCTTATCGGCTAATACGGAGTAGAGGCTTGGGCCGGCATGCCCTTTCGAAAGGACAAATCTATCGCGATCTGTTTTGACGGGGTCTGCAACATCGATGCGCAGCCACCTATAATAAAGTATTGTGAGCACTTCGATTATTGACATGGCTCCGCCGATGTGTCCGACTCCCAAAAAGCCGATTGCATCGATGGTGAGTGCCCGTAGTTCCAGTGCTTTTTCCTTAAGCTCGGAAATTTCTTTTTCAGTAATCATTTATGCCTCCTTCTAAAAAAGTAATAAAATCATATTGTCTGATAATATTATTTAATTATTTTGTGAATTTGTCAATATACAATAGAAACACCAGCCCATATCGATTATACTATTTGTCTGATATTCATATCTAGGAGCACTTGTGGCGGAATTCAGGAAAATTAAACAACATACGGTTGTAAGTCAAGTAATGTCTCAGCTGAGGGAATTGATTGCCTCTGGCGAATACGAGCCCGGAGATAGAATCCCGACCGAAGGCGACTTGGCCGAAAGGTTTGGTATCGGACGTTCATCGATCCGAGAGGCTATCAAAATCTTCAACTACCTTGGAATCCTCGAATCGAAAGCCGCAAAAGGCACTTTTCTGCGGAGCAGCGCGAATATTTCTACCGAAGCACTTTCCTGGTCGATTTTACTGGGTAAAAAGGAAGTGCGGGATTTAATAGAGATAAGAGGAGCTCTGGAGCTTTGGAGTATAGTTGAATTGACCCATAATACGCACGATAATAAGTTTCATGTAGCCGATACACTTACAGAACTGGACACTCTGATTCAGAGAATGGAAGCATTAAGCAGCGATCAGCAAAAGGAAGCTCTGGTAGAATTGGACTACAATTTTCACAACACCATAATTTCGAGTACGCAGAACCCGATTTACTCATCTATCTATGAGGTTCTTAGGGCATTTATGTTTGAAGAAATAATCAAGTCTCAAGAGACCTATAACGACGCAACAAAAATTGCCGATGAACACAGGCAAATTGTAGCAGCTATAAAGTCCGGTGATGAAACCCGGGCGATGCACGCATTTAGAGCTCATATAAGCAATATTGAAAAGCGCCTTTCTATATAGTATTAAAAAAAATGATAAAACCCACGGACTTCAAGGTTAGCCGGATCCGATATTCACGCTACGGTTGCCTGTTAATTCTGCCACTTGATACTGTGAATATCCATATTCCGAAATAATAACAAAATTTCATAAGGCCCATTCCCAAAAATGCAAATAAATCACAAAAATTCACAATTTACCGTGTCTAAAGAGTGCCCGTATAATCAATCCACTGAAAGAAAACATGTTCACTTAGGAGTTATTTACATATGGCGAGTAAGAGAGAGACAAAACAGTGGATGTTGTTCTTAATGCTTGTTCCGGCAATCGTGTACTTTATACTTTTTCAATACATCCCTATGTCCGGAATTCTGCTTGCATTTAAACAGTATTCTATAAGAGATGGCTTTTTCGGCAGTCCCTGGGTGGGGTTTTCTAACTTCAAATTCTTATGGATCTCGGGGCAGCTGTGGCGAATTACCCGCAATACGGTGCTGTATAACCTTGCGTTTATTATTACCACTCACGCAACAGCAATCTTTGTTGCGGTCTTTATCAGCGGCTTAGCGGGTAAAAAAACAACTAAAACCATCCATTCAGTGCTGTTTCTCCCCTATTTTATCTCGTTCGTCGTGTTGGGGGTATTCGTCTACAATATTCTCAGCTATGAATTCGGCTCTCTGAATACATTTCTCAAAGCAATAGATATGGAGCCGGTAAATGCTTATGCGGAACCGCTCATTTGGCCGATCGTGCTCACCTTCTTCAATATGTGGAAATGGGTTGGTTACAGCAGCATTATATATCTGGCTGTAATAGTGGCTATCGATAAACAGGCGTATGAAGCGGCCCAAATTGAAGGTGCCAACGTCTGGCAGCAGGTGTGGTACATAACTGTTCCGCACTTGGTTCCAACCTTCATAATCATACTCTTGCTCCAGCTCGGAAAAATAATGCGCGGACAGTTCGATCTATTTTATAACATCATCGGAAACAACAGTCAGCTGTTTCATGCCACCGATGTAATCGATACCTATGTCTTTCGTTCCCTGGTACACAACTTCGATATCGGTATGGGGTCGGCCGCCGGATTGTATCAGTCGGCCTTGGGCTTGGTTATCATCCTGCTAGTGAACTGGCTCATTCGAAGGGTTCATCCCGACTATGCACTTTTCTAAAAAGGAGAATCAAAGATGAAGAAGATATATTCGGATGTCTTGTCGTTTCATATTGTCGGCTATACATTTCTCTTCATTCTGGTAATAGTCTGTGTGCTCCCGTTTATTTTAGTCTTGTCCGGGTCGCTCACACCGGAGCAGCACATTTATGAACATGGTTACAGGCTATGGCCCAAAGAAGTGAGTTTTGACGCATATCAAATTATTCTGAGTTCACCGGACACAATCGGAAGGGCTTATATGGTGTCGATGGGTGTGACCTTTTTTGGTACCGCCGGAAGCCTGTTCATTAGCTCGATGACTGCATATGTCTTATCAAGAAAAGAGTTCGAATACAGGAACCATTTTGCAATCATGATCTACTTTACCACCATTTTTACAGGCGGAATGGTACCAA
>CAZAMY010000101.1:0-7657 GCA_964485995.1 uncultured Sediminispirochaeta sp. | reverse complement strand
AAGGCTTCCGAAGTGGTTATGTTGAATCTCTATCGGGACGCCTTTGTGTATAACCGCTATGGATACGGCACCGCCAAGGCGATCGTACTGACGTTGATTATTGTGGTTATTACCTATATTCAGATGCGTCTTACAAATGCGAAAGGAAACGTAGAATCATGAAAAACAGTAAAAGTTCTACCACCATCGCCTGCGTGGTCATGGGTATAGTTTCGGTAGCATGGTTTTTACCGGTTTATTTTATGCTGATAAATTCATTCAAGCCGTTAAAAGGGGTGATTTTTACCACCGCTGCGTTTCCGGAAAGCGTATACTTCGGCAATATCATCGAGGTCTGGAAAGGTGCCGATTACTTCCTCCTATTTTCGAACTCACTGATCATCACCTTTGTTTCTATTGTGGGAATAGTATTATGCGCAGCTATGGCGGGGTATCGGCTCAGCAGAGCTTCCGGGCGGGTTGCTGCGCTGCTTATGAGCTATTTCATCCTGACCCTGATTATACCCTTCCAGGCGGTTATGATACCCTTGGTAAAAACGATGCGGGAGTTCTCCATGATCGACTCGCGCTGGGGACTCATACTGGTGTACATCGCCCTCGGTTCTCCGATTGCAATCTTCCTGTATCAGGGCTACATCAAAACGCTCCCCTATGCACTTGAGGAATCGGCTATCATCGACGGCGCCGGTCAGCTGACTATCTTTTTCAGAATAATTTTTCCACTGCTCAAACCGATGACCAGTACTGTGGTCATCCTGCAGTCACTCTATATATGGAACGATTTTCTGCTTCCGCTGATAAGCATTCAGACCGAAAGTCTGAAAACGATTCCCCTTGGCATCGCCGGAAAATTTTTCGGCCAGTATGCTTTTAAGTGGAATCTGGGTATTACAGCCATGTTGATGGCCTCATTACCGATGCTACTGCTGTATATCTTTGTGCAGCGATTCATTATCAGCGGCGTCATGAAGGGGTCGGTAAAGTATTAACAACCGCGTTTGATATCCTCACATCATTGCATGTACTAATAGAAAGGACGGGATTGCTGTGTTTCAATCAATAGAATATGAAGATATGCGGGAAAATCTCCTGCAAAAAGCAAATATCAAGTTTTTCATCCCCCGTGAGGTAAAACATATTTATCAAGACCCCTATGGTGTCACTCTTCTCTGCAGCGGACGGGAGTTCCGTAAGGAGAAAATGCCGCCGCTCTTTATCCAAGATGATCTCTGTTTGATGCCGCAAGGCCCGGAGGTTGCACTCGCGGTGCGTATAGAGGCATTCGGCGAGTATGCTGTGCGGGTGAGAATGCGAACGTTGGAATCTGCGGAGAGCCGGCCGTTGATGCCGGAACGGATTACCGAAATGCAGGTGAAGACCACGCCCGCGAAAGACATCTTGAAACAGCGCAGGGTAGATGCTGCCGGTGTTCTAAACAAAGACGGGCGCTTTCTCATACTGAGTACCGGAAAAGTAGATGTGCGCATCGACCTTGAAGATTGGAACCTCTCGATTGGAGCTGCTTCACTGCTGGATGAACCGGTATTCCGCCAGTATACCCACGATGAACACGCAATCAGCCATCTAGTGGGGCAACAGGAGGAGAGTCACCGGGAGTCGTATGACGGCTTCGAATCATTTCCTTGTGCCATCGGCTACGATCCCGATTCAGAACAATATTTTTGGACTGATGCGATCGAGCTGGCATACGATGAGCATTTTTACGGATTCGGAGAGAAGTTTGGCCCCTTAGACAAGCTCGGCCAGGAGGTGCTGCTGTGGCATACCGACTCTCTCTCGGCCTCCAGCGCAAAAACGTATAAAAATATCCCCTTCTTCATGTCCACCGCCGGGTACGGACTCTTTTTGAATACATCGGCCAAGTGCCGCTTTTTGATGGGCTCCTATCACTACAAGGCATATCAGATGATCTGCCACGATGCGGAGCTGGATTACTTTGTCTTTTACGGCCCGGAAATGAAGCAGATCCTTCCACTTTATACCGATATCACCGGGAAATCGCCGATGCTGCCCAAGTGGAGCTTCGGCACCTGGATGAGTAAAAACAGCTACCGGACTCAGGATGAACTTTTATCGGTTGCGCATAAAATGCGTGTCAAGCAGATTCCCTGTGATGTTATTCATCTGGATGTCGGCTGGTTTGAACATGATTGGATGTGTGACTACGAGTTTGCCAAGGACCGTTTTCCCGATCCCAAAGCGATGACCGACGAGCTGGAGGAGCTCGGGTACCGGCTCTCGGTCTGGCAGCTGCCCTATTTTAAAAAAGAGAACAAACTCTACCCGGAAGCAGAGCAGCAGCAGCTGTTCGCCCAGCGGCCCGACGGTAAGGTCTCGACGCCGGAGGCCGACGGTGTCCTGGATTTGAGCAATCCGCAGACGGTAGATTGGTATCAGGGCAAACTGAAGCAGCTGCTTGACCGCGGGGTATCGGTCATCAAAGTCGATTTCGGCGAGAGCACGGAAGAGGAGGCGGTATACCAGAACGGTATGGACGGCCGGCAGATGCACAACCTGTATCCTCTGCTGTACAACCGTACCGCCTTTGAAATAACCGAACGTGAAACCGGGGAGGGGATTATCTGGGCCAGGTCGGCCTGGGCGGGAAGCCAGCGGTATCCTCTGCACTGGGGCGGTGATTCGGGCTCCGATTTTCACGGGATGTACCACTCTCTGCGGGGAGGTTTGAGTTTCGGCATGTCCGGGTTTGTGTTCTGGTCGCACGATGTCGGCGGATATTACGGTGATACCGAGACCGACGTGTATGTGCGCTGGGCACAAATGGGCATGTTTTCCTCGCATATGCGGATGCACGGCACCTCCAGCCGGGAGCCGTGGATGTTCGGCAAAGAAGCTGAACGCATCTTTCTGTGCTATGCACGGCTGCGCTATCGATTGCTGCCGCATATCTGGCGTGAAGCCGCGCAGTGTACGGCCGGAAGCATCCCGATGGTTAGTCCGCTGCTGCTGGAGTTTTCTGGCGACCGGACTACCTGGCAGATAGACGACCAATACCTGTTTGGTCACTCACTGCTGGTAGCCCCGGTGTTCAGCCGCCGTCCAAGCCGCAGGGTATATCTCCCGCAGGGGCCCCGCTGGTACGATTTCTGGACCGATGAAGTTGTCGTCGGCGGTCAGTGGGTAGAAAAGAGTGTTCCCCTTGATATCATGCCGCTGTATGTGCGCGGCGGATCGGTACTAGAAACCGGCCCAGTCCTCAATTACACCGGAGAAAAAGAGATAGAGCGGCTCGAGCTGCACTACTTTCCGGCGCTTGCCGATACAGGTGTCATAGCCGGCTCGGCCGGCGAGGCGGCTGACTGGGCTGCCGAGCTGCCGGTGTACGGAGACGGGACTCTGATTGTGAAAGAAAACTGCAGCGCGGATGGAGAAGTGCGGGTAGGCTTTGTGTATACCGGCGGTCTGCCAGCGGTACTGGTAATCCATGGGCTTGAGGCAGAGAAGTGCAGTGCACAGGGGCTCACGGAGATTATAAGCGGAACACCGGGTATCTAAAATGGGGCGGACAGATAAGAATAATCGCTTCTGGTGGAAGGAAGCGGTGGTGTATCAAATTTATCCGAAGAGCTTCAAAGACGGCAATGGAGATGGTGTCGGCGATCTCGGTGGAATTATCGAGAAACTCGACTACCTCGAACTGTTGGGGGTAGATGTGGTGTGGCTGTGTCCGGTCTATGCCAGCCCGCACGTGGATAACGGCTACGATATTAGTGACTACTATTCCATCCATCCGCAGTTTGGAACACTTGAACAGTTTGATCAACTGCTGGCGGGGCTGCATAAGCGCGGCATGAAGCTTATTATGGATTTGGTGGTGAACCATACCTCCGACCAGCACCCCTGGTTCCGGGAGGCCTGTAGCTCAAAGCATAACCCTTACCGGGATTACTATATCTGGCACCCTCCCCGGCGGCCGCTGCCCGTACAGGTGAACAGTGCGCATGAGTGGGAGGAGATCCGCCGCTCGCCGGAGTTTGTACCGAATAACTGGCTCTCGTTTTTCGAAGGGCCGGCCTGGCAGTATGATCAGCACAGTGAAGAGTACTATCTGCACCTCTTTTCGATTCATCAACCCGATCTGAATTGGGAAAATCCGCGCTTGCGTGAAGATATCTACGAGATGATGCGCTGGTGGCTCGACCGGGGCATCGACGGCTTCAGGATGGATGTTATCAATCTGATATCAAAGCAGCCCGACTTTCCCGATTCTACTGAGGCGGGGGCTGCCCGGATTGTCGGCGGAGAGCATTTTATCAACGGACCGAATGTCATTAGCTATCTGCAGGAAATGCGTATACAAGTGCTGGACAAATACGATGTGATGACCGTCGGCGAAACCCCGGATGTGAGCCCGGAAGAGGGGCTGAGATACGTCGGTGGCGAACGCCCACTGTTGAATATGCTGTTCCAGTTCGAGCATATGGACATTGATACTGGTGTGGATGGATATTGGAGCGTCGGCGAGTGGAGCCTGGTAGAGCTGAAACATATTATAGGCGATTGGCAACAGCAGCTGGCCGGACGCGGCTGGAACAGTCTGTATCTTAACAATCACGATCAGCCGCGGATGGTCTCCCGTTTTGGCGATGATGGAGAGTATCGCCGGGAGTCGGCCAAAATGCTGGCAACTATGAATCACATGCTGCAGGGCACTCCCTATATCTACCAGGGGGAAGAGCTGGGCATGACCAATGCCGATTTTGAAACTATTTCCGAATACCGCGATGTCGCCACGTTGAACTACTACCGGCGGGCTACAGAAGAGGAGGGGCTGCCGCCCGAGCAGGCAATGCGGGTGGTGCGGTACAGAAGCCGGGATAACGGTAGAACTCCGATGCAGTGGTCCGGATCTCCGCAGGCCGGGTTCTCAACTGCCGAACCCTGGATTGCAGTGAACCGTAATCATACTTGCATCAACGCCATCGATGAGATTGAGGATTCCGATTCGGTCTTTAACTATTATCGCCGCCTTATCCGGCTGCGCCGCACACATCCGGTGATCGTGTATGGCAGTTATATCGATCTTTTCCCGGAACATGAAAAACTGTTTGTGTTTCAGCGCGCCGGTACGGATGAACGGCTGTTGGTACTGCTCAATTTCTCGGCCGATCCCGTGCCGGTTGAACTTGGGCTTTCGGGCGAATGGCATAGATTGATCGGTAATTATACAGAATCCCCTGACTTTCCTGGAAAGCTGGCGGGCGAGACCACTCGAGGGACTATTCGACCATACGAAGCGGTAGTCTACTCACAAAAGTAAGGAGTTATGATGCAAGTAACAGCAGTTGTTGAGAAGATTCAAAATTTTATGGATGCACATAAGGACGAGATGGTCGATTTTCTGTGTGAGTTTATAGCGATCAAGAGCGTTACCTACGAAGAGGGGCCGGCGGTAGAGTGGTACCGCTGCAAGCTGAAGGAGTTCGGTTTCGACGAAGTACGAGTCGATGCGGTCGGGAACTGTCTAGGCAGAGTGGGCAGCGGGAACACGGTACTCCTGTATGATGCACACATCGATACGGTGGAGCCGGGTGATACCGCGGAGTGGGGGTTCGATCCGCTGCAGGCTAAAATCGAAGCCGGAATGGTGTTCGGCCGCGGAGCCGGTGATGATAAGGCCTGTCTCACCGCGTTTGCCTTTGCCGGTCGGGCGCTAAAGGAGCTGGGAATGGATGGCGAATTTACTTTCTGGCTGTCGGCTTCCATCTCTGAAGAGGACGTAGAGGGTTCCTGTGTAAAGGCGATGATGGAGGAGAACAACGATATAAAGCCCGACTATATCGTGGTCGGAGAGGCCAGCGAGATGCGAATTATCCGTGGTCACAAGGGCAGGGCCCTGCTGAAGGTTGAGGTGCCGGGCAAAGCAGCTCATGCGAGTGCGGCCTGGCGGGGTGAAAACTCACTGACCAAATCAATACCGCTGTTACAGAAGGTGGATGCGTATATAGAGTTTGCCGAAGACCCGTTTCTCGGCCGCGGTTCCATCGAGGTTACCAATCTGAAGTGCAATACCCCTTCTCTGAATACGATACCCGGAAAAACAACCGTATTTATCGACCGCCGGATCGCCTGCGGCGAAGACAAGGCTGAGCTTATTCAGGAGATCGAGCCCTGGGTTAAGGAAGTGCAGGGTAATATCTCAATCGACACAGAACAGGTGACTACCTACACGGGGTATCAGATCGAACAGGAAGACTATTTTCCTTCGTGGGTAGTACCGAAAGAGCATCCGCTTATTCAAGCGGGAATTCATACCTTCTCAACACTGTTCGGTACACAGCCGGTAGTAGGCGCCTGGGATTTCTGTTCGAACGCAACCTATCTCTGCGGACGTACCGGAATTCCGAGTATCGGCTTTGGCCCCGGCGACGGCAGCCTGGCGCACTCCACACAGGACTCGGTACCCATTAATGAGATGGTCGATGCGGCCAAGTTTTATGCGCTGTTTCCTTTTTTGATTTCCGATTCAACTGCAAGGCAGGGGTAAACAACCGGGCTTAGTCCGGGCGGGAAATGAGTAGCGGCCCGGCAGAGCTATCGCCCGGCAGAGCCGCCGCTGTAATTATGGAAAAGCTGTTGCTTAGCTATTCCGGCTTGGCAACAATCTCTTTCAACTTCGGGTTCTTCTCGACCTGCTTTGCAAAGCGGGCCGCCCGCGCTTTGTTGCGGTAATCCCGGCTCTGAAACGAGTAGGTGAAGCTGGTGTGGGCATCGTAGGTGCCGTTCATCAGTGCGTAGGTGTCTTCGGTCATCACCAGCTCTTCGTCGGTCGGAATTACGTAAACTTTGGTGTTGGAGCCGGGGGCCGTGATATCGGTTTCGGCATTGGGGGTGGAGGACAGGTCGTTTTTCTCCATGTCGGTTTTGATGCCGAGGATGTCCAGATCTTCGACTACGCGGCGGCGTATGGCCGGGGCCTGTTCGCCTACGCCGGCGGTGAAAACCAGCGCATCAACGCGCCCGAGGGCGGTGGCATATGCACCGATGTATTTTTTAAGGCGGTAGACTTCCATCTGGATTGCCAGTTCAGAGCGTTCATCGCCCTCTTTGGCGGCCACCTGGATATCGCGGCGGTCGATGTACTTGCCGGTAATTCCGAGAATACCACTCTTTTTGTTCAGTTGTTTTTCGATGTCATCGGCCTGCAAGCCGGCATTCTTCATCATGTGGAATACTACCGCCGGGTCGAAGTCGCCGCTGCGGGTTCCCATTACCAGTCCTTCCAGCGGAGTGAGTCCCATCGAAGTGTCGACCGAAACCCCGTCTTTTACCGCACAGATACTGGCGCCGTTGCCGATGTGGCAGATAATTGCATTGAGTTTGAGGGGATCCTTTCCCATCAAGGCCGCGGTGCGTTTGGCTACATAAAGAAATGAGGTTCCGTGAAACCCATATTTACGCACGCCGTGCTTTTCGTACCATTCATAGGGCAGGGCATATAGGAATGCATGTTTTGGCATGGTCTGGTGCCAGGCTGTGTCCATGACAGCGCAGTGCGGAACATCCGGAAGCAAGTTCTGTGCTGCTTCGATGCCCTGAATATTAGCCGGATTGTGCAGAGGAGCTAAGTTCGATACCTGTTTAAAGGTGTTGAGCGCATTTTCATCAATAATCA
>CAZAMY010000100.1:0-7680 GCA_964485995.1 uncultured Sediminispirochaeta sp. | reverse complement strand
TAGATCCTCACTTTACAAGAACAAACAATCTGGTTTATCACAAAGATGGGACTGTACTAAAACCCAAAGAACTCGATCCAATTCCGCGAACTGCTGAAAGGCACTACCCTGCTGGTCTTTTCCTCACTGGACATCGTCGGTGTACAGACCGCGGCGGCCATCAAGAATGTTATTGCAATTGCCTTCGGTATGCTCGATGCATTGAAGGACCTCAATGATAAGTTCGGCGACAACACCGAATCGCTGCTGCTGGCGGCGGGCCTGAACGAGATCCAGCTGCTGGGCACTGCCCTCGGCGCCACTCATCCGCAGACATTTACCTCGATCGCGGCAGTCGGCGACCTGGATGTAACCTGTCGCAGTGTGTACGGCCGCAACCGCCGGTTCGGTCGAGAAATCATCCATGACCGTAAGATTGCCCCATATGCCGACATCGAGGCGATTCTGCAGCATATAGATCAAATCGGCTACCTCCCAGAAGGGGTAGCAGCCTGCCGGCACGCCTTTGCCATTGCTCAGGAAAAGCGACTCAAAACGCCTATCGTCAATTCGGTTTACAGTATACTCAATCGGGAAACCGAGCCCTTCGGTGCGATTGTGGATCTTCTGCAGAAGCTCTCCGGGGCCGAGGCGGAACACTTTTCCGAATAGTTCTACACACAATAATTGATTTCTCAATTCTTTTGATTAGTATTTGAAGTACCAAACCAGGAGTAGTCATGCACGTTTTAATCATTACAGCGGCCGCGGTCTTACTACTAGTCGGCGGCCTGCTCTACCATTCATATAGGCTGAATCTGTTTACACTAAATGCCTTCGAACGCAGTCCGGTGATGAGCTGGATTGCCACGTATAAAGACTTGAGTGACCCGTCAACCTACCAGCTGCATTTCTTCAGCCACCGTCTGCTCTCCTTCTTCGGGTCGGAATACCGTCGCTTGAAGGAGAACCCTCTGTTTTTTCTAGAAGATTATGTGTTTCAAGATGACCGGAAGAAGGTGCAGACCGAACTCGATTACCTGTTCGTGAATGAAAACATGTATGTGGAGTGCCGGATAAAACTCCCCGCCGAAAGCACCAGATGGATACAGGTATTCATGTACACCAGCAAACCGCTGATACCCTTCGCCCGCAAACGCATCATTGCCATGATTCAGGATATCTCCCCCCGTAAGCAGCGTGACATCGAGCTGCTGAAAACCAAAGAGGAGGCCGAACGGGCCAACCGGGCCAAATCTGAGTTTCTGGCGAATATCAGCCATGAAATTAGAACCCCCATGAACGGTATCATCGGCATGACGGGACTGCTGCAGAGCACCGAACTCAGCAGTGAGCAGCGCAGTTTTACCAACACAATTCGCGAGAGCAGTAATGCCCTGCTGTACCTGATCAACGACGTACTGGATTTTTCTAAAATAGAGGCCAGACGCCTTGAACTAGAGGAAATCTCTTTCCGTCCGCGCAAGATCATTCATGAGGTTGCCAATATCGCAATGACAAAAGCGGCCCCTAAGCAGATCGACCTGTATGTTGACATCAGTCCGGACGTGCCGGCAGGAATTATCGGTGACCCGGGCCGGTTCCGGCAAGTCATACTCAATCTGGTCGACAACGCCGTTAAATTCACCTCCCGCGGATATGTCCGGGTCAAGTGCTGGGCAGAAGAGCTTACGGATAAGGGCTGCGATATTCACATCTCGGTTGAAGATACCGGTATCGGCATCCCGCCGGAAAAATTGGCAGAAATTTTCGATGCCTTTACCCAGGCTGAGCGAGCAATTACCAACCGCTACGGTGGTACCGGCCTGGGTCTTTCGATCACCCGCCGGCTTGTGCACATAATGAACGGCAGTATCGACGTACACAGCACCTTCGGAGAGGGTACGCAGTTTACAGTAGAGATGAGTTTTGCGATTGCACAGGATATAGAAGGCATCGAGCCTGATATAGAGTCGGCACAGCAGGTAACGGCCGCCTTTACACCGCTGGCAAAACCGGGTGAAGCGGAACCGGAAAAAATAAGAATATTGCTGGTAGAAGACAATATTACTAACCAACGTTTTGCGGAAGCCCTGTTTTCAAAACTGAACTGCTACGTAGATATCGCCTATGACGGAGCTGAGGCACTGATTACACTTGAAAGGTTCCCCTATGATATTATTTTCATGGATGTACAGATGCCTGTAATGGACGGAATAGCTGCAACCGAAAAACTCAGATTCGGAGCTGCCGGCGAAATGAATACTCACACTCCGATAGTCGCTATGACCGCGCAGGCCTTCGCTCAGGACCGGGACCGGTGTCTAAATGCCGGCATGGACGATTACATATCGAAACCGGTAGTACCCGAGAAATTGAGTGCGCTAATAAAAAAATGGGTTCCCGGCTCTTATTATCTGAATGAAACCGACACAACAGGAGAGGCCCCAATGAGTTCATCTGAGAATTCCAATCTTCCGATTTTTGACAAAGATGCGTTCCGCAAACGCTGTGTTTATGATGCAGATCTGGAGCAGACCATATTGCACGGAAGTATGGACGATTTGAGCACACAGGTGCAACAGCTGAAACAGCACCTGCAGAATCGGGACTGTCAGCAGTTGGAAAGAACCGCCCATGCCTTGAAAGGAACTGCCGGCACTCTGAGCGCCCAGCGCCTGTACGCCAGTGCACAGCAGCTCGAACTAACTGCCAGGATGGCCAACGAGCAGAATTCCAAGGATATTTCAAATATCAAGCGTCTAATTGAACTTATCGAAACGCAGTTTTTAGAGTACACTACAAGGGTTCACACTGAGTATCCAACTTAAACGGAGTACGCATACTTACAATGAACCTGTTCTCGCATGTAAGTTTTACTGCCGCATTTTTCTATCTGCTCATCGGATTGTATGCACTGCTTAGAGATTATAACGGATTCGTGAACCGGCTGTTCTTTTTTCTCAGTATAGTATTTACCCTGTGGGCACTTGCCAACAGCCTGGGAATAGCAGCCGATGACGGGGATTCTGCGTATGCTGTCTACAGGTATTTTTCGTGGGTATTCTTTCTCTTTCCGGCGCCTCTGCTGCACTTTTCCCTGAGAGTTTCACACCGTATTCCTTCAGTCAAGAGCCGCTACATAATCTTGTTGTACATTCCAGGGATAGTACTGTACCTCTTTTCACACTTGGGCTTCGATATCATCTCTGCGTTTTATTTAACCCAATACGGCTGGGCCATCGGCTACAATCGCGGCTCTCTGCTGTATTATCTGAACATTCTGCATTACATGGTTTACTTAGTCGCGACCATAGCAGTATACCTGCACTGGCTGCGGCATGCGCCAACCGTCCGAGAAAAAAAGCAGGCCCGCACCATTTTAATAACCTTCGGAATCGGGTTTCTCCTCAGTTCGCTGACCGGTACCCTGCTGCCGCTTATCCGCAAGTCGATATTTCCGCCGATGGCTCCCATTTTCATGACCATCTGGATCTTCGGAATCGGATACGCGATTCTCAGATACCGACTGCTCTACCCCGGCCCCGATATCGCCGCATTGACTATTCTTCAGCACATCCACGATACGGTACTTCTGTGCAACAAAGAAAGCCGTATACTCTACGGCAACCGAATGGCCATCGATATAAGCGGATACCACTCGCACGAACTCACCCGACAGCAGCTACGCGACCTTTTTCCCGCAATTGAGAGTCCCCGTGAAATGGTAGATCGAAGCAGTGCTGTCATCACGACCCATCTTCTGACTAAGCAGGGCGAGAAAATCCCAGTCCTGCTCTCCATCTCAAATCTGAAAGATTCTCACGAAGACGAACTGGGGTATGTGTGCACTGCGCACGATCAGCGCCCGATCCGGAATCTGGAAGCGGAAAAGGAGATGCATCGCAGTACTGCCGCTGCGCTGAGGGCCTCCGAAGAGAAGTTCATGAAGGCGTTTTATCTCAGTCCGATCGGGATGGCCATTCTGAATCCGGAAACCCAGCATATCGAAGAGATGAACGCCAGCGGCAAAGCGATGTTCGCCATCGATAAAGACGCCCGGATGGAAAACTGCTATCCTTTTTTACGATGGATCGACAACTCGCAGCGGGACTATTTTTTTCAAGAATTGCGCAGGATAGGTCGAATCGAAACCTTTTCGGCCGCTTTTATCCGTAATGATGAAGCCACATTAGAAGTACTCATTTCAGCCGATCAGATCATGATCTCCGGTTTACCGCATCTGTTATTCTACTTCTTCGACATCACCCAGCTGAACAAACTGGAAACAGATCTCATCAATATGCAGAAATTCGAAACAGTTGCCTTAATGGCGGGAGGAATAGCCCATGATTTCAACAATCTGCTGACCTCCATCAGCGGGAACATCGCACTCAGCCGCTATTATTTACAGGAATCACCGGAGGGGCTCGACCTGCTCTCATCCGCAGAAGCGGCCTGCAACCGAGCCTCCGAACTCACTTCAAAATTGCTGTCCTTTTCCAAGTACAGCTATCCTCAAAAAAAAGATGTTGATATTGTTTCTCTCATTCGGGAGAGCCTCGCGCTCTCGATTTCGCAAAAAAGCATATCAACCTCGATCGACGCTCCAGCCGGCATATCCAAGGTGGCGGCGGACGACGTGCAGATGGTTCAGGTTTTTAATAATCTGTTTATCAATGCCGCACAGGCTATGAACGGCAGGGGAAGCATCTCTGTGCAGGTTCGGAATTACCGCACCGATGCAGGCGACAGCTTGCGTAAACCGCGGATTCAGCCGATTCCTCTGGCCGATTACGTGATGGTCACCGTACGGGACACCGGCAGCGGTATTCCGGCAGAACAAATCCAATTTTTGTTCGACCCCTATTTCACCACCAAAGAACAGGGCAATGGACTCGGCCTGACTGTAGTATACGCAATAATAAAAAAACACGGGGGAGAGATTCAGGTCGAAAGCACTTCGGGCAAAGGTACCAGCTTCATCATCTATTTACCATCTGCCAACGACAGCTCTTCCTGATATACCCGCGGCAGAGCCGATTCCATACGCAACTGTGCCAGTAGTTCAAACACCCGCAGATTATGAACAGGATGCAGCCGCATAGGGGCAATATCGTTCAGCGGCGCCATTACAAACATTCTCTCGGTCAGGCGCGGATGCGGAACCTGCAGAGATTCACTGTGTATAATTTCCTGGTCAAAAAGCAGTAGATCGAGATCGATTGTTCGCGGCCCCCATCTTATCTCACGGCTGCGGTGGAGTTTCTGTTCAGTCTGCATAAGAGTGTTCAGGAGCTCATGGGCATCTAAACCCGTCTCGATTCGCACAACCGCATTCAGAAACATGTCCTGATCGGTATATCCTACCGGTGCGGTTTCATATACCCGTGAAACCGCACTCACCTGCAGCTGCGGCTCCTGTGCCAGAAGCTCGATTGCAGATTGCAAATACCCCATACGATCATCAATGTTCGAACCGAGGGCAACAATCGCAGTGTGGGTAAGAGTCTGACGAACAATGCGGTCGGTCATGCGGGCGGCCCGGCAGTTTTCACCCACATCATGTACCCGCACTACATCCGCCCCGGCCTGAATACCGAGGACAGTGGTAGCCAGGGTTCCGGCGCTGCGCTGTTCTGCAGGCAGGTTCAGGGTTTTTCCGATCATAGATTTACGACTCGTTCCCAGCAGCCAGGGGTACCCGAGACCGTTGAGCAGCTCCAGATTCCGCATCACTTCTATATTCTGTTCAACGCTTTTCCCAAAACCGATGCCTGGATCGAGCAGTATCTGCCGCCAGTCAACCCCGGCAGCCTCTGCAATACGGATACTCTCCTTTAAGGTTTCCAGTATTTCCGGCATCAAACGCTCGTAGGCGGTTCCCGTCTGATTGTGCATTAGACAACAGGCGACTCCGGTTTCCGCCGCGACTTTGGCCATCTCCGGGTCGCGCCGGAAGCCCCAGACATCGTTTATCATGCCGGCGCCGGCCGCAATGGCAGCCCGGGCAACCTCCGCCTTAGAGGTATCTACAGAAACGGGAACTTTCAGCTCCTCTGTCAGCGCCTGAATGACCGGAACCACCCGCTCGGTTTCCTCTTCCGCCGTAACCGGGCTGTGGCCCGGCCGGGTCGATTCGCCGCCGACATCGATAATGTCGGCTCCCTCCGCCTGCATTCGGCGCGCATGCTCCACCGCCGTCTGAACAGAGGTATACTGGCCGCCGTCTGAAAAAGAATCCGGGGTGACATTCAGAATGCCCATGATATAGGTGCGGGCGCCGATTTCGAACTCATAAGAACCGATCTGCATATATACACTATAACAGCCGGATATACCTGATGCAATATTGATCAAATTAATGAAAAATTATACACTAATAATGTAAATTTATACATTATTAAGAGGATGAGTATGTTAAAAGCTGGTATCGTGGGTTCCACAGGTTACACGGGAATTGAACTGGTTCGACTCCTGCAGAAGCACCCGCAGGTAGAGCTGGTGCACACCGGTTCCCGCAGCTTCGAGGGCCGGCCATATGCCGATGAGATAGGCTCGTTTCGCGAGTACAGCGACAGTATTT
Organism: uncultured Sediminispirochaeta sp.; assembly: GCA_964485995.1. Lineage (GTDB taxonomy): Bacteria > Spirochaetota > Spirochaetia > DSM-16054 > Sediminispirochaetaceae > DSBN01. Next base: position 1,115 of record CAZAMY010000100.1, on the reverse strand, counting down.
GCAGCAACCGCGCTATTGAGGAGCTGGCGGCAGAGTGCGATGTAATTTTTCTGGCTCTGCCGCACGGCATAGCCTCCTTGCAGATAAACGAAGGGGTTCTCGCTCAGAGCTGTATAATCGATTTGGGTGCCGACTATCGTCTAAAACAGCAGCATATCTACGAACAGTGGTACGGTGTAGAACACGGCTCGCCGCATCTCTTGAGTCAGGCAGTATACGGCCTGCCTGAACTGATCGGCCGGAATAAAATTGCAGAGAGCAACCTAATCGCCAATCCCGGCTGTTATACAACCTGCTCTATCGTGAGTTTGGCCCCCCTGGCGGCCGCCGGCATAGGCGTATCGCCCTACATCATCGACGCAAAATCGGGAGTCAGCGGGGCAGGACGGAAAGCGTCGCAGGGGCTGCTCTTCGGCGAAGTGAACGAGTCTATCAAGGCCTATAAGCTCAAATCTCACCGCCATACCCCGGAAATCGAACAGGAGCTGAGCCGAATCGGCAGCACTCCGCTGAAAGTTCAGTTTACTCCGCACCTCGTACCGATGAACCGCGGGATTCTCACCACCGCATACATCCGTCCTGTGAGTGTGAATGGCGAATTAGCGGACAGAGAGAAACTTCATAAGCTGTACCTCGACATGTACGGCAGTGAACATTTCATCCGACTTCTGCCGGAGGGGGTTTTCCCCGAAACCCGCTGGGTGAAGGGTTCGAACTACATCGATATCGCAGTATGCTCTGACGAGCGGACCGGAATGATTATTGTAGTAGCTGCACTAGATAATTTGATGAAGGGTGCCGCCGGACAGGCAGTTCAAAATATGAACATCCGTTTCGGTTTTGAAGAGACGACCGGATTGGAAGCTATTCCCCTATTCCCATAAAGTCCCATAAGGAAGGAGCACTACGTATGGAGCAGTTACCGAAAGGTTTCGCAGCAACCGGTTTTTCCGGCCGAATAAAGGCCGCAGGCTTGGATATGGCTGTGATTATAAGTGAGGGCCCGGCTGTTTCGGCCGGGGTATTTACTACGAACCGGGTCAAGGCCGCCTGCATCCGCTGGGATCAAGAGCTCATCGGGAAGCCTATGCGGGCGATTCTGGTGAACAGCGGGA
>CAZAMY010000099.1:0-7695 GCA_964485995.1 uncultured Sediminispirochaeta sp. | reverse complement strand
ATGCTCAGGTCGTCGGCGCCCACTCCGTCCATCGGCGAGATTGAGCCGCCGAGGACGTGGTACAGGCCGTTGAACTCGCGGGTCTCTTCGATGGTGTGGATGTCCTGGGGCTCTTCCACCACGCAGATCACCGAGCTGTCGCGGTTGGGGTTGGCGCAGATTTCGCAGGGGTCCTGCTCGGTGTAGTTGCCGCAGACCGAGCACTTGATGATCGAGCTGTGCAGGGTGCTGAGCTGTTCGGCCAGCTGCCGGCTGATGGCCGGATCGCCCTTTAGTAGATAATAGGCGATGCGGCCGCCGCTTTTTTTGCCGATGCCCGGCAGGCGGCTGAAACTTTTTATCAGTTTATCCAGAGTGGTCACGTCGCCCGCCTTCAGCTGCCCATGAAGCCCGGGGGCAGGTTCATGCCGCCGGTCAGGTTGCCGGCTTCTTCTTGAAGCTTGGCTTTTACCTTGCTCGAGGCGTTGTGCATTGCCGCCAGTACCAGGTCTTCCAACATTTTTATGTCGGAGGGGTCGACTGCTTCCGGCTCAATGTGAACGCTGAGCACTTCCATCTGGCCGTTCATTTCGACGGTCACCATTTCTCCGCCGGAAGTTCCGCTGACTTCTATCTCTTTCAGTTTTTCCTGCATCTCTCCGAACTGGGACTGCAGATTCTGTAAATTCTTAAACATATCCATTGGATTCATTATTCTGCTCCGTTTACGATTTCTCCGCGGAAGACTTTTTTGACCAGCTCGACTTGTGAATCGCGGTTGTCGTGCTCGTCTTCCGTGGTGTTACTAGTATCCTGTACCTCGACCTTAATTTCAAGCCGGGTGCCCAGGACCTCGCTTACCTTGTCTTTTAATACCGCCACATCCTCTTTTAGCTTACGCATGGCGTAATTGGAGTCGCAGGCCAGCCGCAGTTGTTCTCCTTCGACTTTCCATGTGCACACTTTGCCCAGAGTGGAGGCGAGCGTGGGACTCTGTTTGACCTCGTTGATCACTTTCTCGATTTCGCTCTGGCTGAGGGTCCGGGTTTGGGGGCTGGAGGGGCCGGACCAGGACTCCTGCGGCTCGGCTTCGGGCTGCGTTGTTTCCGGGCTGGTCTCTGCTGCAGTCTCCGCTGGAGGCTCTGCCGGAGCCGTGCTATCATCTGTCGGCTCTTCCCGCTGTTCGACCTGTATGGTCGGTTGTACCGGTGCACCCGGGGCTATTTGTGGCGATTGTTGTGCCTGAGCTGGCCGTTCTCGTTGAAATTCTGCCGGTTGAGGGTGTTCCCCGTCTGAACTACTCAGTGGGCTTTTTTTTTGAGCCGGGGGTGCGGTTTGGTTTGAGGCTGAGGCTGAAGCTGAAGCTGAAGCCGGCACTGCCTCGGCAGCCTGCATATCGGCCGGAGCCTGTGCCTGGCCGGCCAGTTCGGCCCGCAGCTGTTTGATCTTGGCCATCAGCTCTTGGGAGCTGAGGTGATCGCGCAGGGAGGAGAGCTTGCTCAGCATTAATTCCAACTCGAAGCGCTGGTTCAGTGAATAGCGAATGTCTCTGTAGAGTATCAACAACTGCTCGATTGCGTACTCCAGCTGCGCGGCTGAAAAGGCATCGCGCACTTTTGACGGGAATCGGTCGGGGTGGTACCCCAGCAGGGATTCCCGCTCTATGCCGTGACGCAGGAACAGCAGGGTGCGGTAGTATTCGGCCAGATCAATAATGAACTGCTCTACCGACACTCCCTTGGCCAGTATCTCCTCGGCCTGAGAAATGACCTGGGCGCTGCGCCCAGCGGCCATCAGGTCGACCATTTCGCCGATTGAGTCGATTCCTACCAGGCCCAGCTTCTCCTGTATCTCTTTGAGAGTAATCTTCTGATTGGAAAACGAGGCAATCTGATCGAAGAGGGTGTAGGCATCCCGCAGGGAGCCGGTGGCCTCCTTGGCTATCCAGAACAGCGCCTCGTCCTCGGCTTCCAGTCCCATGTCGGCGACTACCTGCTGCAGCTGTGCTTTGATGTGCTCGAGCGGAATGAGGCGGAAGTTGAACTGTTGACAGCGGGAGCGGATAGTGGCCGGAACCTTGTGGATTTCAGTGGTGGCAAAGATAAATACGATGTATGGGGGCGGCTCTTCGATGGTCTTCAGCAGAGCGTTGAAGGCGCTGTTGCTGAGCATGTGAACTTCGTCGATGATGTAGACTTTATAGCGGCCGCTGTTGGGGGCGAAGAGTACTTCGTCTTTCAGCTCGCGAACATCGTTTACAGAGGTGTTGCTGGCTCCATCTATCTCAATTACGTCCAGGGAGTTGCCCCGGGCGATTTCCCGGCACTGTTCGCACTCGCCGCAGGGTTCGGGGGTAGGTCCGTTGGCGCAGTTCAGGGCTTTTGCGAGTATACGGGCGGCGGAAGTTTTTCCGACACCCCGCGGACCGGCAAACAGGTACGCATGGGCTATGCGGCCCAGCTCGACTGAACTCTTGAGGGTAGATACAACGAAATCCTGACCGACTAACTGTTCGAAACCCTGGGGGCGTTTTCTGGTGGCTGTTACTTCATACGGCATAATAACCTCGAATAGAGGAAAAACCCCTCCAGCTCGTGCCAAGTAGACTGCAACTCATAAGCGGGCCGCTTACCGCTGCTACCTTCCGGTCCTGACGGAATTGGGCGGCTGCTTATAGCACAGAACCTGGCAGTCAACACTGAAGGGGAAAGAACGGAGAGAGAGGGATTCGAACCCTCGGTACCCGGATAGGGTACATACGCTTTCCAAGCGTACTCCTTCGGCCTCTCGGACATCTCTCCTCATACGGAGAGAGAGGGATTCGAACCCTCGGTACCAAGAAGGTACAGCGGTTTTCGAGACCGCCCGATTCGACCACTCTCGCATCTCTCCGAATAAAAAAAATGTACCCAAGAGGACTCGAACCTCCGACCTTTAGATCCGCAATCTAACGCTCTATCCAGCTGAGCTATGGGTACAACTATGTACGGAGAGGGAGGGATTCGAACCCTCGGTACCCGTAAGAGTACAACTCCTTAGCAGGGAGCCCGATTCAGCCGCTCTCGCACCTCTCCAAAAATATCTTCTGTTTTTAAGTAGCGGAGAAGGTGGGATTCGAACCCACGGAGCCTTGCGACTCAGCGGTTTTCAAGACCGCCTCCTTAAACCACTCGGACACCTCTCCGTTTTACCGTCAGGTGTCCAATATACTGATGTGGGCAGTATTTGTCAATATGAGGCCTTTATGGGGCCGGCTCGTTGGGCTGCGTTTCAGTGGTGATATGCACATTATGGAAAAAGTAGAAAAAGAGAATTGCGGCGATAAAATAAATCACTGAAGTGAGAGTAAATGAGAGTTCGAAGGAGTGGTAATCGATGATGCGGCCGCCGAGGAACGCAGCCAGCGCGCGGGTGCCGGTCCATCCGACCATTCTGACCGCATTGATGAGAGTTTGCTCTTCCGGAGCTACTAATTCCATTCTCAGGTGCGAGTTCATTGGGGTGTGCATATTCATGAGAACTTGGCGCAGGAGAAATGCGCTTACCACTACCGGGAAAAAATCAATGAATCCCATTACCAGCATGAAGGGGATACTGGCCAGTTGCGACCATACGATGACCTTCACGATATGGAATCGACGTACCAGCAGCGGGCTGAGAATCATTCCTAAAAAAGTGGTCAGTTGCGCCAGTCCGAACCAGGTACCGATCAGACTGTCGGAAAGCCCCCATTCCACTTTAAAATAGAGGTTTATGAATGGGATAGTGAGCCCTGATCCGAATCCGATCAGCAGAGAAGGAGTGAGCAGCCGTAAAAAGAGGCGCTTATTACAGTTTTTCAGCAGCTGCAGAATCGGAAAATCACCTTTCTGCTCGTGAAAACGGAGCATAAAAAACGGGATGAATGAAAGGGCGGCAAAGCCTCCTCCAAAGCTCAGCAAAGCAATTCGGTATGCCAGTACATCATTCTGCAAAAGGACAGCTAAAAAATCACGCGTGAAACCTCCCACTAAAGATCCTAAAAAGCCTGAACCTACCAAGAGTGCGAAGTTCATACTGAAGGCAAATGGCCGTTCTTCGGGATTCGTATTCTGCATGATGAACGGTCCGGCAGCAATCCTGAATATAGAGGTCGAACTTCCGATTATGAGCACCGATAGTCCGATGCTCGGGTGCACTGAGGTCGCAGAGAGCAGCGCGAAGCCTGCTGCAGTGCATACGGATGAGAGAATGAGAGAAGTGCGGATATTTCCCTTGGCCATAAAGAGCGAAGCCGGCAGTGCAATGAAAAATGCTCCCCACTGCTGAAGAGATAACAGATTGCCGATAGAGCTTTCTGAGAAATCGAGAGCACCTAAATACAAGTTGAACAAAAGCAGCATGAGATTAAAAGACATGCTCATGAGAAACACGCCGAGTAAAAACAATCTAATATTGCGATTAAACAGGCGCAAGTGGTGTAGATAAATCTGAATGATAAGCGACCCCCGATACTATCAGACTGTATACTTTGTCAGTGTTGAATGGCTACCCGTCAGATTTGACTTCCCGTCGGCTCTCACCTACTATCGAACTAAAGGAGTCGAGATACATGCATAAAATGGGATTAGTATTGTGTAGTGTGTTGATTTTATTTCCGCTCGGGGCAGCGGGAAATCGAGAAGCGGATACGGGTGAACCGGAGGATGCAAAGGTATCTGCAGTGGTAAGCTTTCTGCAAGGAGAGGCAACCATAAATGGCCAAACCGCTGAAGAGGGGGAATCGGTTCCGATAGGCGCCCGGATAGAAACCGGCAGCAACTCCTTTGTCGAGATAACCTTTGGCCGTCAGAACATTTTCCGGGTAGAAGCGGAAACAATCACGACTGTCTCGATTGGGCAAACGGATCGCAGAATACAGATCGAGAAGGGCTCGATAGATGCGGTCTTCGAGCGGCTCGGCATGATTACTAATAATGACCAGTTCAGAGTAGAAACCCCTTCAGTGGTTGCCGGGATCCGCGGTACTGTGTTTTATATCAAAGTGGAACAACCCGATACCACCTATCTGTGCACCTGCCACGGGACGGTGCACCAGCAGGCGTCCGACGGTACGGTGGAAAAGGACATTACCGCTTATCATCATAAAGCATATCGCTATATCAAGACCGACACTGGGATACATATTGAAACCGGAAGCCTGATCTATCATGACGATCAATCAATGCAGAGGCTCGGAGAAAAAATCGGTGTAAAGATTCCCTGGGGACGAGCGGAGTAGCGCACTGCTACTCCTCTTCCCCCTCCGGCCCGGTTTCGCTGGATTCTTCGACTATAAACCCGCCGACCTGCTGCTCGACTGTTTTCATTTTGTCCGAGATAGTGCGTATAGTTTCGTCGAGAGTTAATGCCGACTTGCTCACCTCGTCCACGCCGACGGAAATCTCCGACAGAGCGCCGCTGAGGTTCTCAACTAAGGTTTCGTTGCTGCGGTTGTGTTCGGTCAGTTCCTCGGAAGAGTCATTTATATTGCCCGATTTTTCATCGATCTGTGTTACCGCGTCGCGTATGTCAACTATCGACCTGGTTATCTCCTGGATGCCCTGCGAAAGCTCGGTAACCGTCTGTTCGATCTCTTCGAACGAGGTTTGTACTGATTTACTTAGCTCTTCGACCTGGGAAAAGACGCCCTGGGTATTCTCAAAGGTACTGGACAGGGCATGTACCTCCTCTACGCTCTGCTTGAGTGCTTCACGAATGCTTTTGGAGTTAGTGGCCGAGGTTTCGGCCAGCTTGCGGATCTCCTCCGCAACCACTGCAAAACCGCGGCCGTGCTCTCCCGCATGGGCAGCCTCGATAGCCGCATTCATGCTCAGCAGGCTGGTTTGAGCGGCAATACCGCTGATTACCGAAACCGCATTTTCCATATCACCGGTTTTTTGGGTGAGACTGTCGACCCGGGCCTGCACCTTCTGCAGATCGTTGCGGCTGTCGGATACTACCTGTGAGAGTTTTTCCGTTTCTTCTTTTCTCTTTTTAGATGTGTTACTAATGCTCTGGGCCTGGGCGTCGATCTCCTCGGCTGAAGAGCCGGTCTGCTCAACAGCAGAAACTTGACTCGAGATCTGGTTTTTCAGATCTTGCACATCCGACTGAACCGAGGTAAGACGGGTTCCGCTTTTGTTCATGTTTTCGAGCAGGTTCTCAACCGAAGTCGAAACCGATTTGATGTTGGCCTTCATCTGCTGCACTGCAGAGGATGTTTCGGTAGCGCTGGTCACGACGGTATCCATCTCGTTCATAGTGCTGGCAACAGAGTTTTTGATATGCTGAATCATCGCCCGCAGGGTCGAGTTGAAACGGTTGAACCCATCTGAGAGGATGCCGATTTCATCCCGTGAATGTATATCAATTGTGCCGGTGAGGTCGCCTTCGCCGGATGCGATATCATCCATCCTTCGGGAGAATAGTTTAACCGGCGACACCACTATTCTTTCCAGAGCGAACAGAATGGCCGGTATCATGATAATAAACGCGGCTAGTACAAACAGTCCCAGCGTGAGTATCAGACTGCGGTTCTGCGCCAAAGTGGCGGTTACAATATCGCTGCGCATCCCGAGAATATAGATGCCCACCTCTTTCCCGTTGAAGCTTTTGGCCGGCCGGGCGTTCACCAAATACTGAGAATCGAACACATACCCGTTAAGGGCTTCCTCCAGGCTAAACCCGCCTGTAACGTAAGCGAGAAAATCCTCGTTCACATCCTTCTGGCTCAGAGTATAAGCGCCGACAGCCGGCTGGCCGGAAAGGGATTCTGCGATGGAGAGCTGCGAGTTGTCCAAGAGATACAGAAACTCGATATCCTTCTTTTCGAGAGTGCGCTTTATAGAGTTGAGGCCGCCCTCGAAATTCGCTACTCCCACAATTCGGCCTTCATAGCGGACGGGAAAAAGTCCTTTTAGCCGCATTCCCTTGGGTGAAGCCTCTACCGTAACCAAAGGTTTTCCGCTGCGCTGCAGTACATCGGTGTACGCTGCCGAATAATCGAGGGACTCCCCATAGTCGTCAGGTGCCCAGGATTTCACAAAGGATTCGAGATTCTTGTCGATCAGATGTATCTGCACATTGTTGAAACCGGTATATTCGCTGTAGGCATTCCCGTAGCGCTCGAACAGTGCGATACAGCTCTCACGATCTCCCTGGGCCATGCCCCGTTCAATGATCGGGTTATGGGCAATTTGAAGTGCATTTGTAATCCAGGTATCCTCTTTTGACTCCAGTGCCTCCGAGAGATCGGCATTCATGCCTGCAATCGTTTCTTCAAGGGTGTCTGTACGAATGTCGGCATAATGGATGTATCCGTATACGATGGCGCTGATAATAAAAACGGTGAATACTGCCACCACTATGGTGAGGAGCTTTGATCTGAGCTTCATCTAAAACGTACCACCCTTCCAGCCCCACATGCTGCCTTTCGCGCCGGCGAACTCAATATAGACCCTGCTCTGGGGTATGCCCAGCTCCTTTTCACAGAAACTGCACAGCGAAGAACTCAAGCCCTTTGTCTGGGTTTCACCCAGGCCGATGCTTTTGCATTCGATAAAGGCCAGAGGTTCTTCGGAACCGCCGAAGGTCATCGGAGCCCCATCTTCGAGGGCGATCATCACATACGCTTCGGGCTTGCCGATTTTCTCGGCGGCCAGGCCGGATAGCTTTTTCAGGACTTCAGAGCCTTCC
>CAZAMY010000098.1:0-7787 GCA_964485995.1 uncultured Sediminispirochaeta sp. | reverse complement strand
GCCTCTATCTCACTCACAGGGATATTCACTGCAGTGGGTATATGTCCGTTGTTATACTCGCCGGGAGTGCGTACATCCACAAGCAGGTACTCCGGCTCGCCGCTTTTAATCAGCTCGGCCAGCTCTTTAGGATCCTCATACTCACTCGGGTCCTGCGCTTCGCCGGTATTAGGGGTACCACCCGCCCAGACGCCGAATACCGGAAAAAGAAAGACAACAAATACTACAGATAAAATTCTTGTGGTTCTTCGCATAAAACACCTCCGCTGCTTATGGCAATTCAAGGTCTCCTTACAAATTAGCTATGCAGCGGTCAAAAGACAAGCTGTTTCGACTTTCCTGAATACTGATATAGAAAGCTTTACAACGATAGTCAGAATAACTATGCTTCTGTTATGATACTATCTTCAAAAGTACGTCTTATTCTTGCTCTCAGCATAATATTAGTTGTTGCCTTTGTCTCTATCAGCATTATCAACTACCGCACCACCCGCTATGCCGTCCGGCAGGAGATCGTGTTCTCCTCACTGCCGCTTCTGCGAGAAAACATCTATTCGGAAATCCAGCGCGATTTCATTCCCTCGATTAACCGCGCATCCCTGATGGCCAACAACTCGTTTCTGATCGACTGGTCACTCGGCGGAGAGCAGAATGAAGAGCAGATACTACAATACCTGCAGGAAATTCAGAGTAAATACGACTATTTTTCCACTTTCTACGTCTCCGCTCAGACTAAAAAGTACTACCACTACTCCGGTGTGCTGAAGAAGGTCAGCCGGGAGGATTCTCATGATGATTGGTTTTTCGATTTCGAGGAGTCAGGGCGTGAGTTAGACCTCGATGTAGACACTAATCAGGCAGCGGACAACATGCTTACTATCTTCATCAACTATCGGGTCGAGGATTACCAGGGCAATTTCCTGGGGGTGACCGGTGTGGGCATCAAGATGAACAACTTCACTGCAACTCTGCAGGAGAAACAGAAGAAATACAACCGAACCATATTTTTAGTAGATGAACACGGTATAGTGCAGGCACATCCGAATAAAGAGCTCATCGGTACTGTTTCCCTGCGCGAGCAGCCCGGTATCCAGCAGATTGCCGACAAGGTTCTCACCAGAAGCGAAGAACCGGTAAACGGCAGCTACACATACCGCAACGACACTATACTGGTTACCTCACGCTACATGCCGAATTTGGCCTGGTTTTTGATCGTAGAGCAGGATGAGACTGAAGCCCTCTCCTCTGCGCGTCGCAATTTTATCCGCACCATACTTGTTGGAGTAGCTACCTCGGTTGTAATAATCATACTGCTCATTGTTACCATTAATCATTTCCAGACCCGCTTGGAACGCCTGGCTGTCACCGACGAGCTGACTCATACTGCCAACCGGCGTGAATTTCACAGCCAGCTGGAGAGGCGCCTGGCCCGCTATGACCGGTTCAAAACCCCGGTCTCTATTATTATACTCGACTTGGATCATTTTAAAGAGATTAATGATTTGCAGGGGCATCTGCAGGGAGATAAGGTGCTGATAAAATGCGCAGAGATCCTGCAGGAAAACATTCGCCCAATAGACCTCTTAGCCCGTTGGGGCGGTGATGAGTTTGTCATGCTCCTCGAATGCCCTCTTGAGGAAGCCCGGAACAGCGCTGAGCGCCTGCGTGAACACCTGAAGAAAGAATCGATTCGGGTGAGTATGGGCATAACCGAATACCGTGGGAGTGAAACCGTTGAGAGTTTCATTGCCCGCGCCGACAGCGCCCTCTATAAATCGAAACAGGCCGGCCGCAATCGAATAACAACTTCTTGACAACCTTTGAGTTTCTACCTATAGTTACGTCTAAGGAAATCGGAAGAATGCGAAATTCGGACACTACTGCACAGACAGCCCTCACTTCTCTACTCGTCGTCGTACTGCTGGTCGTCCTCGTACTAGTTCCCGGTTTCTGGAAACCGTCGGGTTAGCGGTAAGACTGTAGAACATAAAACTACAGGCCTGTCGCCCATCCGGCGGCAGGCCTTTTTTTGTGCTCTCCCAGTCAACAACTCATTCCGCCCCGTCATAGCTAAAGGAGGATGGTGTGAAAAAAGGAAAATCAACCGGGGCGAAAGCGTTGGTCAGAGCATTAGAGAAAGCGGGGACCGAAATTATCTTCGGTTATCCGGGCGGCGCAAACCTGCCCATCTACGAAGCGCTGCAGCGCTCCGGCATTCGTCATGTACAGGCCCGTCATGAACAGGGAGCAGCCCATATGGCCGACGGTTATGCCCGGGCCAGTGGGAAAACCGGAGTCTGCTTAGCCACCAGTGGTCCCGGAGCGACTAACCTCGTCACTGGAATTGCGACCGCCTATATGGATTCCTCGCCGGTGGTGGCACTTACCGGACAGGTATCCCGCACGATGATCGGAAATGACGCCTTTCAGGAGGTTGATATTACCGGCATCACAATACCGATCACCAAGCATAACTATCTCATCCAATCCGCTCCTGAGGTAGCACCTACTATCGAAGAGGCTTTCTTCCTGGCCGGAAGCGGGCGGCGCGGTCCGATTGTAGTGGACATTCCGAAAGATGTACAAACCGATGAGTTTGCCAATCAGCATGAAAAGCGAAGGGTACTGGAAGGCTACAATCCGACCACAAAAGGCCATCCGGGTCAGATAAAGCGTGCCGCCACAGAGTTGCGCAGTGCCGAGCGGCCGGTAGTTATCACCGGCGGCGGAGTAATCTCTTCGAACGCATATGAGGATATCGCCCACTTCGTGCAGTCTCTACACATCCCGGTGGTACACACCCTAATGGGGAAATCTGCATTTGATAACCGGAACCCCTTGAACCTGGGCCTGTTCGGCTACCACGGCAGTCGGGCCGCAAACACCGCCGTTTCCAAAGCAGACCTCATCCTGGCTATCGGAACCCGCTTCGGCGACCGTTCAACCGGCCCCCTGGCGACCTTTGCCCGTGACGCAAAAATTGTCCACATCGATGTTGACCCGGCGGAAATCGGCAAGAATGTCCCGGCATATCTGCCGATAGTAGGAGATATTTCGGATGTGCTTCCCCGTCTGACCGCCCTGTTGTCCGATAATGGAAGTTCCTCCACACGTGCCACCGCCGAATGGGCTGAAGGTTTGATTGAACAGCGGCAGGCCACCGGCCTGCGTAACAACGGTTCAACGGAGCTCTCTATCGATACTCCAGCCGCCCTGAAGACTGCGGCAGAGGTCTTTCCCGACGCAGTACTGGTTACTGATGTGGGGCGTCATCAGATCTATGCTGCTCAGCATTTTCCGGTTTCAGCCGGTCGTAATTTCATCACCAGCGGCGGGCTCGGAACCATGGGCTTCGGACTTCCAGCAGCCATCGGAGCTGCATTAGCGCGTCCAGACAGCCGGGTTGTCCTGGTTACCGGCGACGGCTCATTTCTGATGAATATTCAGGAGCTGGTCACTGCCGCAGAAACCGGCATTCGGCTCACGGTACTGGTTATGAACGACCGCAGGCTCGGCATGATTCAGCAACTGCAGGACGGATTCTACAGCGGACGATTCGATGTGAGCCGCTTTACCCAGGATATTCATTTCGACCGGATAGCCGCCGATCTGGGCTGTCAAGGCAAGCGGGCAGAGACCATTTCAGAACTACGGGCAGCCGCCCAAGCTGCCGCGGACTCAGCCGGAGTTACCGTTATTGATTGTAAAATCGGAGAAGAAGCCAATGTCTACCCGATGGTCACCGGACGCAACTTACTCGAACTCACTGAAGGAGATGCCTGATGAAACACACTATTTCCATTCTATGCGATGATATACCGGGAGTTATGACGCGTATATCAGGGCTGTTCTCACGGCGCGGATTCAATATTGAAAGCCTTACCGTCGGCCATACCGAACGGCCCGGAAAGAGCCGGTTCACTATTGTAGTGGAAGGTGATGACGGAGTACTCGAACAGGTACGCAAGCAGCTGCAGAAACTCGTGCACGTAATCAAGGTGTGGGATCTGGATCACGAGCGTATTCTGGAACGCGAACATGCATTGGTAAAGGTCGAAGTCCATGATGCTGACCGCGATAATATTCTGCAAATGATAACGGTGCTGCAGGCCCGAATACTCAACTCATCCGGGACTACCTGGGTGCTGGAGATTACCGGCGATTCAAAAGCGGTAGACAGCGCGATCAACTTGTTGAGTCAGTTCAAGATTGTCGAATCTATCCGCACAGGCAAGATTGCCCTCGAGCAGGGAACCCGCTGAGATATTCTGTTCGGTCCTGTTAGCTGTGGCGCCGCAGGCTGTTCGGTTCGGAATCGCTTACTTGAAAGACAATTTCGAACCGGCTGCCCCGGCTGCTCTGTATGTTCAGTTTTCCATGCAGCTGCTGGATCAAGGCATCAACCAGAATAAGGCCGAGAGACCCGGTGCTGTGGAGAGAAAAACCGTCTGGTAAGCCGTTCCCGTTATCCTCAACACTCAACATATACTCGTTTTCAGCTTGTTTGGAAAAAGTAATTCTAATGAGTCCTTCCCTTCTGCCGTCAAAAGCGTGCTGAATAGCATTCATCAGCAGCTCGTTCAGTATGATACCGCAGGGGACTGCATGGGTAATTGACAAGTTTACCTCTTCAACCTCTGGTTCGATCACTATATACGGCTGATCTCCGATTGAAGAGTTAAAGGTCGAGAGGAAGGAGTCCACGTATGTTTTCATATTGACATCGGTGAAGTTCTCCGACTGATACAGCTTCTCGTGGGTCAGGGCCATGGAATAGATCCGGTTACGAGTTTTCAGCAGGGCCTCTTTGACATCCTCAACCGTACGCACCTGCTCATGCTGGAGGTTCAGCAGGCTTATTACTACATTGAGGTTGTTCTTCACCCTATGGTGGATTTCGTCGAGCAGCATCTCCCGTTCCTGAAGAGCCACTCGCAGATCATATTCACGGCTCTTTACCTGTTCTATCAGACGGTTGGCCGAAGTCGAAAGCGTCATGAGCTCAGGTATACGCGAGTTGTAACGTACACGTACATTGTAATCCTCATATGCAGCCCTCTGCAGCACCTCATCCAGTTCTTCGATGCGCCGCACGAGTTTAGACTCAACAAGTTTATAGGCTACTCCCGAAAAAAGGCCGATCAAAACCAGTGCACTCAAACCGGCAATTATATAAAACTTGGTAAGAAAATCGTAATATGAAGACAGATTATATTCGATGAACAGAATCGGAAACTGTACAAAGTCGAAGCCTGACCGGCTTGCTGAACGCTTCCGGTAGATTCGCAGTACGTCTCCGTCTCGTTCCCGGTAGGCCCCATTCTCTTCCAGAGTCTGCAGCACTTTTTTACTCAAATCGTACTCTGTGCCGCTGATAAATGATCGCGAGCTCACCTCGGTTTGATAAATAATATCAAAGGCATCGATATCGCTGTGAGAGTGTTGAATTTCGGTAAAAAAGGTCTCGAACAGCTGCGTGTAGAGCATATCGGAATAATTCTGTCGCATGAACTCTTCAAAATCTACCGAGCTTTCCAATATCCAGGTACTCTCGCGGGGGCTGAAATAGGAGTACAGCATTTTGTTTCCCTTCATATTGGAAATCCCGAGTCGCTGAGTGAAGATCTGCCCCTGTCCATACACCGATTTTATGAATTCCGAGAAACTTTCATCCAACCCAAGTAGATTCAGCCCGATATCACTCTGAAATGTGCTTTTAATAACAGTCCCGCTTCGATCTACTAAGTAGAGATCTATACCGGCATAGGGTTCAGCCAGAACCTCAAGGGTTTCCTTCTCTGCGGACAAAGGTCCTCCCTTTGTTCGTTCGATCAATTCTCGATAGATTTCGCGCAATGCTGATTCATTATACTCCCGGGCTCTTTTCTCAAACGGCTGGATAAGGACGTGAAAACTCTCTAAGCGGTCTATCAACTGCTGTTCGATATCTTCGATTTTGCGATTCCGCATTGAGTTAAAGTTGTTGTGGGAATGAATCACGAAAAAGAGAGTGAGTGCGAGCGAATTGAGAAAAACAATAACAATAAGTGTGAATACAATAAACCGCTTCAAATTCGAACCTCACTTCGCTCTGCACGCGCTGAAATAGTAAGCCATTCCTTCCAATCGGTCAATAATAAGCCAAGCAAGAGATATTACTTGCCGGATTACACCAGAGGTATTACTCTTAAGATGAAACCTTGAGTATAAGGATGTAGGTATGAAAAAGCTCATTTTTTTGTTCCCGATTGTATTGTTACTTATAGCGGCATGTGCTACCGCTCCCGAAGAGGAGCCGCAGCCTGCGGCTCAACCCAGCGAAGAAGAAATCACTGATACGGAATATAAACAGAAGGCTGAAACAAACCTTCAACAGGCTCGCGATGAAAAATTGAAAGCAGAATCCCTAAAAGCCCCTACGGCGGTTCCACAGCTGTTCGGTGAGGCGGAAGAGCTGCTTGCCGAAGGTCAGGCTGCTGAATCGGACGAGGAGTATCAGGATGCCGCTGAAGCCTATGCTCAGGCAGAATCGAAATACAAAGAAGCTGGTGAAAAGGCTGAAGAGCTGCGCCGTAAAGCCCAGAACGCCATCACCGAGGCCGAACAGGCTATATCCAACGTAGAGAAGAGCGCCGCAGAGGCGGAAGAAGAGACATCTCTGCCGGTCGAGGAGCAGGAAGGAGAGAACAATGAATAGAAAAATCACCCTTACGCTTATCACTTTGATGTTATTGTTGCCCCTGATGACTGCATTCACACAGAATCTGCAGAACAATCCCGACTATCGTGAATCCCTGCGCTACAAACAGATGTCCGATGAGGCCCTGGAGGCCGGAGAGTACCAAAAAGCACTCGAGTACGCTGAAAAGGCAAAAGAGTATGCCGAAAAGTCGGAAGAATATGTGCAGTTTATGCTGGCCAAATACCGCGCAAACAGTGCTCTGTGGAAAGCCCGCAATCTGCTGGGGCAAGTGGAACGGGCCGGGGGCCGTGATAGTGCTCCTGCAAAGTACAAATCTGCTCAGGAAATGATCGAGAAAGCAGACTCTCTCTTCAAGGAGGAGTCGTTCGAGGTCAGCCGGGCTACCAGTAGAAACGCCATTGAACTCCTCAACAGCATAGAAATAAAAACCGCTCAAAAAACTCTGCCCGCCGCCTATGTGGTGCGGGATATGCCCGGAAATGAGGACTGTTTCTGGAGAATTGCCGGATACGACTTTGTCTATGACGACCCTGCAGGCTGGTGGCCAATCTACCAGGCCAACAAGGAAAAACTGCCGCAGCCCGAAAACCCAGATCTCATTCATCCGGGAATGGTGATGCAGATTCCCGAACGCGAGGGTGAGACCCGCAGCGGTGTGTGGGTGGACGGCACTATTCGGGATACAGCTCCCTAACAATACAAGCCGGGGTTAATTACAGGAGCCATACAATTGAAAGTGAAAGTACGGGTAATCCTACTGTGTGTTCTTCTGAGTACGGGGCTGGTACGGGTATTGCCGGCGGTGGATATTCATCAGGATATCATTGTTGAAGCCCGCCGGTATGTGGGCAGCGGGTATTGTAACGGAAGTGCTGCTCCCCCCTGCTTTGACTGCTCCGGTTTCGTTTACCACCTGTTCGCACCACACATCGACGGTCTGCCCCGGGTCTCACGCCAGATGGCCCGTAGTGGCCGGTCTGTTCAAAAGGCTGAGTTGCGCCCCGGGGATCTCGTTTTTTTTGCTACCAGTCCGGCCGCCGGTGTTATCTCGCATGTAGCCTTATACATTGGTCAGAAATCTATT
>CAZAMY010000097.1:0-7865 GCA_964485995.1 uncultured Sediminispirochaeta sp. | reverse complement strand
GAGGTGAGAAAGAGCAGCTGTTCTATTCCTCGCCATTCATCTTCGATACGGACAGCCGGCTCAAGATGCGCCCCGGCCCGCAGGGTGGAAAAAGAGTGCCCCGCCGGTATAATTGCCGAACGCATGTCATTGCGGAACTCCGTCAGGATTTCCCATAGACGGCGGGCATCGTCCACCTGGGCGCTCTGCAAGAGGTCAAAGGTCAGCTCAAGGGCATTATCCAGGGAATCTTCCAGACACTTCAAGCGTACAAACAGAAATCCCATGTACGACTGAGGATCGCCAACCACCGGACTCACATCCAGATAAGGTGAAAGACCTCCGGTTTTCAGACTCAGCTGGCGGGCAACCTCGTCGTAGGTCTTCCCCGGCAAAGCGGTGGAGGTCATTATCCTGCCCAAGAGGGGCAGCAGCAGCCGCTCCCGCTCCGACAAGCCGGTGATGTTGAAGGCAAAGTCGATGTAAATGATCCCGTTGGTAAACAGATCGTGGGTGAAGGCGGGCAGTCCGTCCACCTCGGCATCCTTGGTTTCGATGATAGAAATATCCTCCGGCAGATCGTCCCGCGAAAGGATGGGGATACTCTCCAGGGCTTCCTCGATATCGGGAGTGTTCTGAAAGCGTTCGAACGACTCCAGCTCCGCCTTTAGATGCTGTACCTCTTGGCTGCTCATCTCCGCCTGTAACTGCTCTACCGACTGATTGATCTCCTGCTCGAGATCGTCCATATACGCGCTGTCCGGCTCTACCATGACCGTACTGCGGTGCGGATTGTGCAGCAGATAGCGCCCGATCAGCTCCTCGAAGTAGTTCGGATTCTGCTCATAATCCTTTTTCAGCTGCTCAATATGCGGAGTAAACTCGAGGGTGGTCCGAGGCTCGGCGCCGTGCAGCCAGCCGCGCAGGGCTTTGCTCATCATCCGCAGCCCGAAGGGAGCTCCGCCGCGGATTTCACGGTTCTGGAATTCGACCCGCCGGAGGGTTCCGTCGATTACATCCCGGGGCAGCCCCTCGTCGGCCAACCGCTGCAGCTCTTTCATGACCAGTTCTTCAAAGGCAGCGGCCTTCTCCGGGGCAATGCCGCGCATACCCACGGTAAAGCTCAGATCACGGATGTCGGTTTCCAGTCCGCTGACCGGGGACATATCCTCGCCCAGCTCGGTATCGTTAATAAGCTTCTGCAGAGGAGTGCCCGGATGACCGATCAGGGCTGCGCTCAAAACCTGCATCGACAACAGCACCTTCGGATCGACGGTAGTGCCGGTGCGCCAGTTGATGGTGATAGTGGGTTTCGGTTTCTCTTCTCCGTCAACCGCCGGGCCTTTCACGGTAAAGGAGCGCGGAGCATCCCACACAGGCTCTTCTAAAATGTCCGGCGACGTCCCGCCGGCATCAAACTCCTGCAGATATTTCTCCTGCAGAAACTGCAGCTGCTCCTCGGTGGGTATATTACCGTACAGGAAGACCCGGCAGTTGGACGGGTGGTAATAGCTTTTATGAAAATCGACAAACTGATCATAGGTTAGCTGCGGAATGGCCTGGGGAGTGCCGCCAGATTCATGGCGATACTGCGCCTTATCGAAGAGCGAACGGTATGACCAGTCACCAACAATAGAATCGAAACTCGAAAAACTCCCCTTCATTTCATTGAACACGATTCCTTCAACCTTCAGACTGCCGTCATCCTGGGGTACAAAGCGGCGCCCCTCCTGAAGAAACAACTCTTTCTTCAGCAGCGGAAAAAAAACCGCATCCGCATACACGGACATAATGTTATAGTAGTCCTTCTTTACCGTACTGGCGGCCGGATATACGGTTTTATCAGGATAGGTCATAGCGTTGAGAAAAGTGTTCACACTTCCGCGCATCAGCGCTAAAAAGGGGTCCTTGACCGGATAATTGCGTGAACCGGAGAGCACGGTATGCTCGAGAATATGCGCCACACCGGTATCGTCGGATGGCGGTGTCTTGAATGCGAACGCAAACAGATTTTCCCGGTCGTCATTGTGCAGATGGTACAACTCGAGACCGGTTTTATCGTGCCGCAGCCGGATTCCCCGGCCGTGGTACTCTTCGAGCGAATCGATGTGGGTGACAGTAAATCCGTGCAGTGCATCTCCAACTTTCATAGCTTCTCCTTATATACATGCCTTAAAATGCTAGTATAATAAAAATAATAATTCGTTTACACTAGATCCATGAATTTCTCCATTATGCGTGCCCGTTCACGGATTATTCAGTCGATTCGCAGCTTTTTTTCCGAACATGCATATCTCGAGGTGGAAACACCGCTGCTGACACCGGCTCTGATTCCCGAGGCCCCGATTGAGGTGTTCGAAACGGAGCTCCAGAGCCCCTTTCACGGCAGTTTTCCTCTATACCTGATTCCCTCTCCTGAAATCCATATGAAAAAGCTGCTGGCCGCCGGCAGCGGTAGTATTTACCAGATATGCCGCAGTTTCCGCAATGCTGAGCAGATCGGCCCGCAGCACAATCCGGAGTTCACCATGCTCGAGTATTACACGGTGGACAGTGACTATAAGGAGTCGATCTCCATTACCGAGGGGCTCATCGAGCGAACTCTGCAGGATGCAGGGCAGAAGGGTGCCGCCGGAGCCGGTCACAGCGATGCATCGCTCCGCCCGCCCTTCCGGCGCATGACGGTTCAGGAGGCCTTCTACGAACACGCCGGCTTCGACCTGGCCGAGCACAACCGCGTGGGCGAGCTGCAGCAGGCGGCTGAAAGGCTCGGTTTGCAGGCAGCCCGCGAACAGGAGAGCTGGGAGCAGTTGTACCACCGCATCTTTCTCAGCTTTGTAGAGCCGAACCTGCCGACCGACCGTCCGCTGGTGCTCATGGACTATCCGCGCCGCATACCCTGTCTGGCAAAAGAAATTCCCGGTACCCCCTGGCGGGAGCGCTGGGAGCTGTATATCCGGGGGATGGAAGTGGCCAACTGCTACTCCGAAGAGACCGATGCAACGACCGTGGAGCACTTCTTCCGCCGGGAGTACGCCCAGAAGGCAGCCGAGAGCAGCGTTGTGCCGGATATTGATCAGGAGTTCATTGATCTACATGCATCCGGGTTACCGGAATGCTCGGGTGTCGCCCTGGGAGTTGACCGTCTCATAATGGCAGTTACCGGGCAAAAAACTATCGAGGGGGTGATCTTTTTCCCGCTATCTGATAGTATACGCCCTTAGCAACACACGCGAAATCAGCTAAAATTCAAGAAATAACTCAAGAGAGGTTAATTAATTATGATAAAAGCCGGAGCATTGGAAAAAGGAATGGCTATCTTAATAAAAGGCGAACCCTTCGTAATAGTCGAAAGAGAGTTCGTGAACCCCGGAAAGGGATCTGCCTTTGTAAGAGCCAAACTGAAAAACCCCACCAGCGGACAGGTATTGCGTGAAACCATGAAATCTCAGGATCAGGTCGAAGATATTGTAGTAGAGGACAAAGATTGCCAGTACCTCTACGCCGACGGAGACAGCTACCACTTCATGGACCTCGAAACCTATGAGCAGTTCGAAATCCCTGTAAAAACCTTTCCGGAGTACCAGGAACTGATGAAAGAGGGTGAGACCTACACCCTGATAATGTGGGAAGACCGGCCGCTGGACATCAAACTGCCCTACAAAGTGGTCTACACCGTCACTAAAGCAGAAGAAGCGGTAAAGGGCGATACGGTGACCGGTGCCACCAAAACAGTGGAGGTCGAAACAGGTCTCAAGGTAAAGGTTCCCATTTTTATCAAAGAGGGCGAGAGAATCCTGGTGAATACCGAGACCAAAGAATACGTAGAGCGGGTAAACCAATAAGCGCCCGGCCCGCGCATCGCATGGACGAACTCATCTCGCAGTACAGCAATAAGGAGGTACCGTTTCGCTTTGCCGGAACCAACCTCTCTTTTTTTCTCTCGCAGGCACTTTTCAGCAGCTATGAAATCGACAAGGGCAGCCGGCTGCTGCTAAAAACCCTTAGTAAGCGGATCGATTTAGACCGCTTCGGCACTGTCCTGGATATAGGCTCAGGTATAGGAACGCTGGGAGTTTCATTGCAAAAGCGTTTCCCCCACATGAATGTGACCATGCAGGACCGGGATGCGCTGGCGGTGGCCTTCAGCCGTTACAACGCCCGGCACAACGCTGCGGAGGGGGCCGGTGCTGTCGGCGGACTGGCCTTTCAGGGGCTCGGGCAGTACGCTTTCGACCTGATTGTCTCGAACATACCGGCTAAAGTAGGAGAACCGGTGCTGCGGGATATGTTCAGCACGATGCTGCAGCGCAGCACAGTGGCTGCCGTGGTGGTGGTGCACCCGCTGGCGGACTACACCGCCCGCACTCTGCAGGCGCTGGGAGCGGAGGTCTCCGTCCGGGAAGAGGGCCCCGGGCATACAGTATTTCACTTTACATCCGGCGAATCCCCGGCAGCCTCACCCCAGCACTCATCGTCGAGCTCATCCTCAGGCCGGGCCGCAGACCTCCCCTCAGCCTATTTCAGAACCACTGAAGATTTCCAATGCGGTAAGATTACTTACAGTTTGGATACTGTGTGGGGCTTGGCCGATTTCGACACGGCCCCTTTTCAGACCAGGGTAGTCGCGAAAAGCATCAGTGCTGCAGATCGGCTGCACAGGGTATCCGTTTGGAACCCGGGACAGGGACACACATCCTCCATGCTGGCGGCTTCGCTCCCTTCGGAGCTGCATATAGACCTGATGGGCCGCGACATGCTGGCCCTGCAGACCAGCCGGCACAATCTATTAGGCCGGCAGCAGGTGCTTCTGGGGGAGCTTCTGCATAGCCCCGGGCCGCTCGAAGCAGTATCGCAGCTGAAGAAGGATGAGCCGGAGGCGCATCCCGACGTGTTTATCGTAGAACTGGAGCATCTGGCTGGTGTGCCGTCCGCACATGAGGTGCTGGCGGCAGGGGAACTCCTGCTCGATACCGGCGGTACACTGCTTATAACCGGAAAAAGCGCCCACCTGGCCCAATTCGAGCGTTCACCGAAGGGATTCACACCAATTGCATCCAAAAAACACAAAGGTTATAAAAGTGTTGTGTTAAATCGGATATAATGCATTTTACAATTTTTGACCAATAAGGTATAGTTAAGAAGAACATCAGTTATAGGATGAAGTCATGCGAATAACCACAAAAGGCCGTTATGCACTGCGTGCAGTGCTTCAATTATCTCAACAGGCAGAAAATCGACCAGTTTCAATTCGAACCCTTTCTGAAATAGAGGATATTTCTGCCGAGTTCCTGGAACAGATCTTTTTCAGGCTGCGAAAAGCGGGACTGATCAAATCGACCCGCGGCCCCGGCGGCGGGTTTCAACTGGTGAAACCGGTGGAGCAAATTACCGTTGCCGATATCTTCGAGGCTGTCGGCGAAGAACTCCACTTCTCCCCCTGCACATTGGACGACGGAAACTCATGCGGACGGGAAGACATCTGTTCAGCCCACGGATTCTGGGAACACACCTACTCTCTGTTTCGTAAATACTTTGCGCATGTAACCCTGGGGGACATTCTCAACAATCGCTATCCAATGCACATCTTTTCGGAAGAAGAGAAGGTCAGTAAATAGCAGCTACTCTTCGAACTTCGATCTGTAGTGCAAATCGAGCTGCGGAAACGGTATTTGAATACCGTGCTGCTTGAACATGCGCCAAATCTCCACATTATTCCAGTGATGCGCCTCGAACTTATCGTTTGCCGAACGGATCCAGGTATACACGGTAAAGTTGATGCTCGAGCTGCCGAACTCTTTCAGAAAGACCCAGCACTTCTTTGTGTCGAAGCGGAACGGGTTGCGTTCGGCCACAGCCTGCAGTACATCTAAAACCTGGTCTACATTGCTGGAATAGGAGACGCCGATATCATTCTTAATAATGATCGACGGATCGTAGAAAGAGAAGTTGTGAACCGACTCCTGCACCAGTTTTGAGTTCGGCACTACGATGCTTTCGTTGGTCAGCGTGTTTATCACTGTCGCCAGGATGCGAATTTGGAGTATGGTCCCCTCGATGCCGTGCACCAGAATACGGTCCCCCTCCTTAACCGGACGGGTAATGATGATAATCAGGCCGGAAAAAAAGTTTGAAACAACACTTTGAAGTCCAAAACCTAAGCCGATACCGAGTACACCGAAAATGACAGTGAGCGCAGACAGATCGATGCCGATAATCGACAAACCGATCAGCAGCACCAGCACCATAACGGTATAGCGGGTCAGACTCGATATAGAGAACTGTTGGGCTTCGTCCAGGCCCATCTTAGTGAGAAGGGAGTTGCGCATCACTCCGCGGGTAGCCCGCCCCGCCCAGGATGCAATATAGAAGACCGGAATGGTCAGTAGAACGGTGATAAAGGTTACCCGGGTATTGCCGGAGTTGATCAGCGGCTGGTTCAATACCGCGTAAAAGGCCTGCAGATATTCAAAGATCTTCGCTCCGAACAGGCGTCCTATTAACATGCCTATGCTGATAATGTAGACCAGCCGCAGCACCAGCCGAATCCACCTCTGAATCCTCTGCTGGGTGGACTCGGCCAGCGTGGTCCGGTGTAAGAGCCGCCGGATCGAGACGGTGAGCAGGCGGTAGATGCCGGTGATCAGGAGCAAAGGCAATAAAAACTGCAGAAACAGCTCCAAAATATTGAAAGGCAGCTCGAGCACACCGATTTGAACCGGCTGCAGTAGTATTTGATCTAATAAATCTTCTATGCTCATAATTCGTCCTAACACTATCTATCACTCATTTTCATTTCACGCAAGGCCCAATGCCAGCAATTGCGTTTTGATACAGCAAGCTGCTACAATATGTGTATGGAAAATGAGAATAAAGAATTGTTAGAACAAGTGAAACTAGCTGCAGAAACGATTCGTGCCTCCGCGCACTGCACCGGGTTTACCGGCGCAGGCATCAGTGTTGAGAGCGGGATCCCGCCTTTCCGCGGAGAAAACGGTCTGTGGAGTAAATACGATCCGAGCGTTCTCGATTTGAGCTACTTCCATCGGAATCCGGAAGAGAGTTGGAAGGTGATAAAAGAGATTTTCTACAGTTTCTTCGGAAAAGCCGAGCCGCACGAAGCCCATCTGCTGCTGGCCGATATGGAGCAGCACGGCTTGTTGAAGGCACTGATTACACAAAATATCGACAATCTACATCAAAAGGCCGGCAGCCGCGATGTGATCGAGTATCATGGAAACTCTAGACGCGTGCTATGCACCTCATGCGGAAAAACCGCAGAGCCGAATGAAGAGCTTCTTGCGGAAAAACTGCCGCGGTGTGAATGCGGCGGCATTTATAAGCCAGATTTCATCTTTTTTGGTGAGTCGATTCCGGCTGAAGCGCTGTCCCGTTCGCAACAGGAGGCGCAGAACTGCGACTGTATGATTCTGATCGGTACTACCGGCGAGGTGTATCCAGCGGCAATGGTTCCGCAGATAGCCTCCCAAAACGGCGCTACAATTATTGAAATAAACCCCTCGCCTTCGCTCTACACACAGCAAATTACCGACATTTTTATTCGGGCGGGGGCGGTTGAAGCCGGGAAAGCGCTGCGAAAAGAACTTTTTGCTTGACCGCCGGTAAGAAAGGATTACACTAATAGTGTGAGAAAGTATTTAAGTGTAGAAGTCGAACATACGCGCCATGCCCGTTTTCTTCCGCTCGACCAGCCAAGTGAGAACAAAATTTCTCTCACCACCTTGGCGGATTTTCAGACAAGAGCTGAAGTAAAGATCTTTTTGATAAGCGATGACCAGCGGATTCTCCTGCATGTATTCGAAGTCGACCGGCTGCCGAAAAAGCAGGCCGGAGAGCCCCGTTTGGTACTGAAAGGCACATATGAC
>CAZAMY010000096.1:0-7988 GCA_964485995.1 uncultured Sediminispirochaeta sp. | reverse complement strand
CGGCGCTGAAACTCTCACTATCTCCTACGAACAATACTAATACACTTCTCCTTCCATATCAGTTATGCTACTCTGCTCTTGCAGCACAGTACGCAGTAACTCTGGATTAAGGAGCACCGCATGCAGTTAATGGCCCGGTTGCGGCATCTGAAAATCGGAAAAATCGACCCTGTGGAGTTAGCACGGCAGGCGGCTCTGATCGCAGTGGGAAGTTTTGCGTTTGGGGCGGGGCTCTCCTGGTTTCTGGTGCCGTACAAGATTGCTCCCGGTGGAGTGGGCGGTTTGAGTCAGATTCTGTTTCACTTTTTCGGATTTCCGGTCGGTATCAGTATGATTGTAATGAACATCCCCCTTTGGTTCGTGGGAATGATATTTGTGGGTCGTCAGTTCGGTACCGGCACGTTTGTAGGCTTTTTTGCCAGTGCGGTGGCGGTAGATGTGATGTCGCCTGTGAACATGTACCGGTGGGGAATCCTGCGGGATATGTTCGATAAATACAATGAGTTGGCCGGTGGCGGTTATAAACCGATCAATCAATGGGCCCTGACCGACAGTATCTTTGTGGCGGCTATTGCCGGGGCGCTGCTGGTCGGGGTTGGTATTGGTCTTATATTCAAGGCCAGGGCTTCCACCGGTGGAACCGATGTGCCGGTGGCAATCCTGAAAAAGCACCTCAACATCTCGATGGGAAATGGATATCTGATAGTCGAAACGGCGATTATATTGTTCACGGGCTACATGTTCCGGGATGTGAACATTGTTATCTGGAGCTACTTTGCCCTGTTTCTCTCCTCGCGCTTTGTGGACATCGTGACCGAGGGTTTCAGCCGGGTGAAGGCGGCCTATATTATACCGGCCAGTGACGAGGCGGCCGAGCGCATCAAAGATAGAATCTATACCGAGCTGGACCGAGGGGCGACCTATTTTCAGGGCATGGGGACCTATTCGCATCTGCCGAAGACTATTTTATATGTGACCTTTCATATCCGGCAGACATCCAGACTGAAGCGCCTGGTCCTAGAAGAAGACCCGAATGTCTTTATGGTAATGCACGATGTGCACGATGTGATCGGGTACGGGTTTCGCACCAGAAGCCTGGAGATGTGATTCGCCGTGTACGCACCGCAGCTCAAGCGCGGGGCAATAAAAAGGCGAGGCGAGTAACACCCGCCCCGCCAACAATATAACGAAGTATATTGTAAGAGGTTCATATTTAATTAATAGGTCCCAGTACTCCTATCGCCCACTGTCGCGGAACTCATTAAAGATATCCTCGAGATTGATTACACCGAGGAACTCTTTATGGTGTCCGACTACCGGAAGCTGGGCTTCGCCGGCTTCGATCATCAAGCTTAAGGTTTCCTGCAGATTGTTGTTTTTGTCGACCGTAATGGCGTCGTCGATCAAGGTGAGCTGCGGTTTTGCTGAGCGTTTGCTGTGTTCCAATACGAAAATTCCTTCAAACCGGTTTTCAGGGTCAACGGCCATGGCGCGGTTCATTTTTGATCTTTTGATCGCTGCCAGGATGCGTTCGGCTTTATCTGATCTCTGTACCTTGAGGTAGCCGTCCTGGACGATATAGTCACGGTTTTTCTTCAGCACGAGGGCCTTGATGTTGCGATCATGGCCTAAAAGCTGTTCGACAAACTCGTTTTCAGGCTCATAGAGAATGCTGGTAACATTATTGTACTGAATGAGTTCCCCGCTGCGTAGTATTGCCAGCTTATCGCCAAGTTTAATAGCCTCATTTATATCGTGGGTTACGAATACAATAGTCTTGCCCAGCTTTTCCTGGATAGAGATAAAGGATTCGTGCAATTTAGCGCGGTTAATCGGATCGATGGCGCCAAACGGTTCGTCCATCAGCAAAATGTTCGGATCCGCAGCCAGGGCTCTGGCCAGTCCGACCCGCTGGCTCTCGCCGCCGGAAAGCTGTAGAGGATATTTTTGAGCATACGTAGTGTCCAGGGTAACCAGATCGAGCAGTTCTTCCACCCTCTCCTTCACTTTCCGTTCGTTCCATTTGAGCAGTCTCGGTACAACCGCAATGTTGTCGAACACATTCATGTGGGGGAACAGGCCGGTCTCCTGAATTACATAGCCAATACTTCGCCTCAGAGTAACCGCATCGAGGTCATAGATCGAGTTGTCGTCTATCAGGATATCTCCCTCGCTAGCCTCGATTAGCCGGTTTATCATCTTTAAGGTGGTAGTTTTTCCGCAGCCGGAAGGGCCAATGAGCATGGTAATTTTACCGGCTTCAATTTTCAAATTGAGATTTTGTACCGCCACCTTCTTATCGAAATTTTTCGTTATATTTCTCAGTTCGATCAATTTATTCCTCCGCTGTGGCCCGGAATGTTTTCAGTTCTCCAGGTGACTCCAATTCTAAGAATTAAAACAACAACTGCAACGAAGAATATCATCATAAAATCGGCACATTCAATACCCACATCGATAAAGCGGCCATTTGCATTTGGCTGCCGTGGAGATATGCCAGTGGGCCTGATTCAGAGAAGTGAGTCGGAATGAATTGCTTCAAATAGCTTGCAAAACTGATAACCGCACTCCTTTTGGTGCAAGTTTTTTTAGTTCATAATTTATTAGATGTAACAATTAGAATTATAATCTAATGGTATTAGTGAGTCAATTAGAAAACTTCTAACTTTTTGAGTAGTATAGTATAGGGTTATATATTATTAGCCTAAAAAGCCCCAAAAATTCACAATTTAATGAAAAAATCGCTTAAAATTAGTCAAAATAACCTTTACTAATAAAATAATATTAAGTAGTATAAAATATAGATGTCTAAATAATAGATTTTGAGTTTTGCTTGTAATGTATTGATATTAATATTAACAACAAGTATATTGGGGCAGGAAAAATACATACAAGCCCTTGTGAAGCTAGAATGGGGGAAAAAGTGAACGGTAAACGAGATATCAGCTACGACGTGCTGGTTACACTTCGTCAGATTATACGTGCGATAGATATGCACTCAAAGCAGCTCGTAAAGCGATACGGCCTGACTGCTCCTCAGCTCATGGTATTGAAAGAGATAATGAGCGACCAGGATATAAACATCGGGCGGGTTGCAAAAAAGGTCAGTCTGAGTCAGGCAACCGTGACCAATATTATCGACCGGCTTGAAACCAGGGGGCTGGTCACGCGCGAACGGAGCTCGCAGGACAAGCGCAGGGTAATCGTACGTGTTACCGAGAAAACCCGTGAGATTTTAAAAACCGATCCTTCAGTTTTGCAGGAAGAGTTTGTACGAAAGTTTCAGGAACTGAGCGAATGGGAGCAGAATCTCATTCTCTCATCAATTCAGCGTATCGCCAGCATGATGAATGCAGAAAATATTGAAATTACGCCTGAAATTGAAAACCGTTACATATAGCGACTCATAAACTCGGAGCTATGATTTGTGTGTCATGGGGGGTAAGGGTAATCGAAAAATCCTTCCAGCGATCGATATCCAGGACAAGATGGATACAGGCCCCGGGTTTCAGGTCTACCTCATTCTTGAGCAGTAAAAACGCTAACTCTTCGAGAGAGGGATTGTGTCCGACAATCACCACATGATCGGCATCGGCGGGGAGCTGTCGAATAACATCAAGGATATCACTGGAGTCTGCTGCATAGAGTTCTTCAAACAGTTGAATATCGTCTGCGGTTGTAAGCTCTTCGGCAAACAGTTCGGCCGTTGCCAGTGCCCGCACCGCCGGCGAGCTGACCACTAAATCCGGTGTGCCCCAGGCTTTCACAGCCCTCTGTGCTACCTCAGTTACGCTCTGCACTCCATTTTTTACCAATTGACGCTGAAAATCCTCAATTCCGTTGCCGTGAGGTTCTGCTTTCCCATGCCTAAAAAGAGTTACCTGTTTCATATGTCTACTGTAATATCATTTCCATAAAAGCGCCAGAAATTTCTGAAGCTGTCTGCCGAACAGGTATACAGATCATCTGGTTTAAGGTATCATTGAATACTTATCAATGTATTTCAGTGGAAGGGGGTGCGAGTCCCCCACGAACCCGTCACTGTAATGGGAAGCCGCTGTTTCACAATGCCACTGGGTAGTCCGGGAAGGCGAAGCAGTTATCCCTAAGTCAGGAAACTCTGGTACATTGAATCAGCAATCAAGCTTCGGGAGTTGAGTTGATTTGCACACAATGCTCATACAGTGTTACGCCTCATCGTACATGCTTCCGGAAAAGGAGCGCATGTAATTGAAAAAAAATGCAATCGTACTGATTATCCTGTTCTCACTTTCACCGATAAGCCCGCAGAGCGTATGTGGAACTTCTGTAGAATATGCGCAAGGGTTTTCCGTTGAGCAGCGGTCGAACTACACCCTGCTGCATGTACATCCGCCGGGCGAGGCGACGGACCTGCAGGTAACCTATGCATTGTTACCGCGCGATCGTGAAAACATCTCCCAAATCAAACAGGAGCTCGGCCAAAATTCCCAACTACAGATTGTCAGAACCCCGGTTCAACGGCTGATACCTCTATCTACAACCTTCCTGCCGCCCTTAGAGTGGCTCGATTCCGAAGAAGCACTGGTTGCAGTGGACAATCCGGCACATATTTACAGTCGTAGCCTGCGGGGCAGGGTGCAGGAGAAAGATCTGCCTCAGGTCGGTAACGGTCCTACGCTCGATCTGGAGATGGTGGTCCGCCTGCAACCGGCAGTAGTAATGGCCAATGTAACCCAGGGCGCCTGGAATGTGGTGCCGAAACTGCAGCAGGCAGGTGTGCCGGTTATTCTGAATAGTGATTATCTTGAAACAACGCCACTGGGCAGAGCCGAATGGATCAAGTTTATCGGGCTCCTAGTGGGCCGCGGAGAAGCGGCTGAAGAGCGGTTCAATGCAGTGGCAGCGCGTTATAAAGAGCTGCAGCAGCTGGTGGAGCGGAACCTGCAGCCCGCGGATGCGCGGCCGCGGGTGGTTTTGAACCGTCCGATGAACGGCCGCTGGGTTGTGCCGGGGGGTAATGGCTATATGGCCCGGTTCATTGAGGATGCCGGAGGAGCGTATGTGTGGGCTGAAGCCGAGCAAAGTTCCAGCCTGGTGCTGGATGTCGAAGAGGTGTTTGTGCGGGCGCTCAGGGCTGATTTTTGGCTGCATCAATACGGAATCAGCAGTATACAGGAGCTCTTGAATGCAGACCAGCGCCTAGATCGAATCAGAGCAGTGGCCAAGGGGAACGTGATTAACAACGATGCCCGTATGAGCAGTACCGGCAGTAATGACTTTTTTGAAAGCGGGCCATATCAGCCCCATTTAATTTTATCAGATCTCATTTCTCTCTTTCATCCGGCACTGCTGCCGAAGCACTCGCTCTACTATTACCGGTATGTGGAATAGGCTGGTATGAAACAGGGTGTACTGCTCCGATTTATAGTACTCTTGATCCTCGCTTTCGTGCTGTTCTCGCTGGACGTGCTCAAAGGCTCCGTTTCGATCCCCATGAATCAAGTACTTAGCATTGTGTCTCAGCCCTTCGAGCTGTTGCGGACGGAAGGCGAGTTGTCTGCAGAATTAGCCGGATACCGGGATATTGTGTTGCTGTTCCGGCTTCCCAGAGCCGCCACCGCGATAGTTGCAGGGATGGGTTTGGCTCTGAGTGGCCTATTTATGCAGACTCTGTTCCGCAATCCCTTAGCCGGACCTTCCGTGTTGGGAATCAACGCCGGCGCGAATCTCGGGGTTGCCCTGGTCGTACTGATTTGGGGCGGAGGAGCCGGCGGATTTGTTGCCGCTCTGCCGATTGGCATGAAGGCCTTGGTGACCTTTGCCGCAGTCTTCGGCGCAGGGGCGGTATTGGCGGTGGTGCTGTTGGTTTCCAGATTCATCGGATCAGTTGCGCTTCTCCTGCTGGTCGGGCTCATGTTCGGGTACCTGGCCAATTCCCTAGTAACTCTGATGATTCACTTCTCCGCCGCCGCTCGTGTACAGTCGTATCTGCAGTGGACCTTTGGGACATTCGGAGCGACAACCTGGACCGATATCCGCATAATGCTGCCGCTCGTCGCCACGGCACTACTTATTGGTGTTCTTTTGATAAAACCGTTGAATGCACTGCTGCTGGGTGAAGAGTATGCCCGCAGTATGGGGGTTCCGATTCTTCGTATTCGAATGGTAGTTATTACTGCGGGAGCTCTGCTGGCAGGCGTGGTAACGGCATTTTGCGGACCGGTGACCTTCGTAGGGGTGGCGGTTCCCCATGTGGCCCGCGGCATCTTTCGTACCGCAGATCACCGCATAGTAATGCCGGCTTCGCTTCTTTTAGGTGCTGCGATCGCCCTTCTGGCTGATATAGTCAGTCATCTCCCCGGGCAGGGCGGCATTCTACCGCTCAACTCGGTTACTGCACTGCTCGGTGTTCCGGTGGTGGTGTGGGTGCTGATGCGTAATCGCAGCGGGCGGAGCTATATATGAGCGAGCACACGATGCGGTTGATCGAAGCACGCTGCGTCAGTACCGGTTACCGGCATGGCCTGCGCGGGGTAAAAACAATTTCGGAATGTATCTCTGTCGAGCTTTTTTCGGGAGAAATAGTCGGTTTGATCGGGCCGAACGGCTGCGGAAAATCTACCCTTCTGCGCACCCTCTGTGGGCTTCAGCCGGCATTAGATGGGGCGGTATACGTAGAGGAGCAGGAGCTGTCGCAAATGAGACCGGCTCAGATCGCCCGGAAAATTTCTGTGGTTCTGACCGGCAGGTTGCAGGCAGGGCACCTGAAGGCAGAGACCATTGTTTCACTGGGGCGTTATCCCCACACCAAACTCTCCGGAGGGCTCTCGGAGCGGGACAGACAGGTGGTAAGACAGGTCTTTACGGCGGTGGGTGCTGAAGATTTACGGGAGAGAACGGTAGATGAGTTGAGCGATGGTGAGCTGCAGAAGGTTATGGTGGCCAGAGCCCTCGCACAGGAGCCCGAAATCATCATGCTGGACGAGCCAACCGCCTTTTTAGATGTAACCCGCAAGGTGGAGTTGATGGAGCTGCTGCACAATATATCCCGGACGCAGGGGGCTGGGGTGCTGGTCTCTTCGCATGACCTCGACTTGCTGCTGCGGATCAGCGATAAGATATGGCTGCTGGATGAGAGTGGTCGGCTGCATAAGGGCGATCCGCAGATAGCCGAATTCAGGACTCTCATCCGGAGAGTCTTCAGAATTCCTGAATATTACAAATCAGTCTAAAAAAGAAAATTAATATGTTGCGATTTGTTGCGCTCTTGATCAATCAGGCTTAAACGGTGTAGATTCTTAAGCACTACACATTAGAAGATAGAAGGAGCGCATATATGTCTGGAGAATTAGTTGTTATTGCACTCGGCGGAAACGCGATCAAGCAGGCGCATGAGCAGGGTACCACAGAGGAACAGGTAATAAATGTTGACAAGACTGCCCAGCAGCTTGCTCATATAATTGCCGCAGGTTTTCGGCCGGTAGTTACCCACGGGAACGGTCCGCAGGCCGGAGCGCTGTTGATTCAGCAGGAAGAAGCCCGGGACTACGTGCCGGCGCAGACCCTGGCCGTATGCGGCGCCATGACCCAGGGACAGATCGGCTGGATGATGCAGAATCGCATGAGTTTCCGCCTGAAAGAAGCGGGAATCAAGCGGCCGGTATGTTCAATTGTCACTCAGGTTGAAGTCAGTGATGAGGATCCGGATTTCAAAGATCCCTCCAAACCGGTTGGTCCTTTTTACACCCCTGATGAAGCTGAAAAGCTGCAGAAAGAGAAGGGGTATATCGTGCGGGAGGTTAAACCGGGTGTGACTAAAAGCTGGCGACGGGTAGTACCTTCTCCCGAACCCATTTCAATCGTTGAACAGGAATCAATCGAGCAGTTGGTTGAAGGCGGAGCAGTGGTAATTGCCTCCGGCGGGGGCGGAATTCCGGTAAAGCGGGAAGATGACGGCAGTTTTACCGGAGTTGATGCGGTAATCGATAAAGACCGGGCCGGATTCA
>CAZAMY010000095.1:0-7990 GCA_964485995.1 uncultured Sediminispirochaeta sp. | reverse complement strand
CCCGGGATGGAATGGCAGGTTGTCAAAGAGCGGGCCGCCAGGAAAATAGAAATTGAACCCTTGGTACGCGCAATGGGTGTGGAGAAGGTGAAAACCGTAAATGCATTCAACGTGAAAGAGGTAAAAGAGGGCTTCAAAGAGTGTCTCGACTTCGATGGTCCTTCGGTGCTGATTACCAAGGGTGAGTGTATCTTTGTGTCGCGCGATCCCAAACCGGCCTTTTCGGTGAACAAGGACAAGTGTATTGCCTGTCACAAATGTTTCAAAGTCGGTTGTCCGGCGGTTGTGCTTTCGGAAGAGAAGTTCGAAAAGACCGGAAAATTCAAATCAAGTATAGATCCCACCCTCTGTAACGGGTGTAGCGTATGTTCGCAGGTGTGCCCGACCGGTGCTATTGAGGCACCGAAGGCAGGACAGGAGGCATTAGCAGAATGAAAGACATAAATTTTCTTGTAGTAGGTGTAGGCGGTCAGGGTACCGTCCTTGCAGGTGATATTATGGCGGAGGTCGGCATGCTGGCCGGGTTCGATTCGAAAAAATCGGATATCCTGGGCCTCGCCATCCGTGGTGGAAGTGTTGTAAGTCATATTCGCTGGGGTGAGAAGGTTGATGCGCCCATGTCCATGCGCGGAACAGTAGACTATCTGCT
This sequence comes from uncultured Sediminispirochaeta sp., assembly GCA_964485995.1. GTDB lineage: Bacteria > Spirochaetota > Spirochaetia > DSM-16054 > Sediminispirochaetaceae > DSBN01. The sequence continues at coordinate 7,341 of CAZAMY010000095.1, read as the reverse complement.
GGCTTTCGAGCCGCTGGAAGCAATGCGACAGCTCGAATACCTCAACAGCAAGAGTACTGTGGTATACAACGAATACAAGATTCCGCCGGTAGACGTATCGAGCGGATTGGCAGAGTACCCGCAGGCCGAGGTGATCGACAAGGCATTGAATGCTACTGTTGATAAGGTGTACAGTTTCAATGCCACAGAAAAAGCGGTCGAGATCGGTAATGTGAAAACGGTCAATGTAATGCTGATCGGAGCTCTATCGGCTTTCATCGATGTGCCGCTGGATGCCTGGGAAACTGCAATCAAGAAGTTCGTTCCCGCAAAAGTTCAAGACTTGAATTTGAAGGCTTTTCACACCGGACGCGAATTGATGCTCTCTAAGGAGGCGGTCAAATAGGTACATTGCGGGTATGTGTATGCATACCCGCGAAGTCTAATTGATTTACATAATAACTGGGCGTCAGAACGGGCAGTGCTGTAAAGTAAGATGTTGTAAAATACCACATATGATTTATAATATGGAAAATCTTGAAATGAGGAAGTGGATGGTATGAAAGAGGAATCTTACGGAGATGCGAAGCCGGAGTCATCCGTACGGGCTTTGGATAAGGCAATTTTCATTTTGGAAACGTTATCCGGCGTGGACAGAGACATTGATCTTGCTTCTCTCTCCAAGCAGGTAAAGATGCCGAAGAGCACTTTACTGCGGCTGCTCAATACTATGAAAAATCATAATCTGATTCGGCAGGACGAAAGCACCAAGCGCTTCAGCCTTGGTCTCGGCTTGGTGGCCTTAGGAAAGGCTGCTGAAAAGAACTTCAGTCTGGCAGAAGCCATTCATCCATTTTTGGTGGAGCTCGCCGATAAAACCGGTGAAACTGCATCGCTGACAATGCTTGAAGGTGATCATGCTGTGTATATTGATCAGGTTGTGAGTAAGAATATGATTCGGGGCCAACCCCGGATCGGCCTGAGTCTCGAACTGCACTGCAGCTCGGGAGGCAAGGTGCTGTTGAGTGCGATGAGTGATGAAAAACTCAATGCCTTTTTGAGAGGGCGCCAGTTACTACAGAAAACCGGCAAGACCATAACCGACTTTTCCAGACTCCAGAAGGAGATTCAGAAAATAAGGGAACAGGGTTACGCGGTGGACGATGAAGAAGTAGAAGTCGGCGGGCGCTGTGTTGCCGCGCCGCTGCGCGATAAAGATGGTAATGTAATCGCGGCAATGTCTGTCATGGGGCCGACAACCCGCATAAGGCAGAAAGACTTGAATGAGATTGCCGAAATTGTTACCGACGAGGTGATGAAGGCGTCCTATTCGTTAGGATTTAAGCCTTCCTGATGTATAACTGTATTAGGAGGATACTATGAGCTTTGAAGGTCGGGATATTATAAGTACCGCAGAACTCAGCAAAGAAGACTTTCTCGAAATAATGAAAGTAACCGAAAAAATGGAAGAGATGGTGAAAAAGGACAAGGTGTCCGATCTATTATCTGACAAGGTAATTGCCGTTCTCTTCATGGAACCCTCTACCAGAACACGGCTCTCTTTTGAAACTGCTGTGCACCGGCTGGGAGCGAAACCAATTACTGTGTCCAGCGCTGCCAGTTCATCGGCTTCGAAGGGTGAATCCCTGGCCGATACCGCCAAAACTGTAGACGGGTATGTAGATGCCATTATCATTCGCCAGCCGCAGAAGGGCGGTGCCCAGATCATGGCTGATGCCGCCGAGGCTCCGCTGATCAACGGCGGTGATGGTGCTGGCCAACATCCGACCCAGGCCCTCCTGGATATGTATACCATTCTGCAAGAGAAGGGCACTCTGGAGAACCTGAAGATCGCTATGGTCGGAGACCTCAAGTACGGCCGGACCGTACACTCTCTCTCTTATGCAATGGCCCCCTTTTCTCCCAAGGAGTATATTTACTGTGCTCCCGACGAGCTGCAGATGCCGGAGGAGATTGTCGGGGACATGGAGAAGAAATCAATTCCCATTACCAAAACCTCCGATATCAACAAAGCCCTAGAGGCCGATATCGTATACATGACCCGCATTCAGCGGGAGCGCTTCGAGGATCCGGCTGAGTACGAGCGTCTGAAAGGCAGTTTTGTACTCAACCGCAAGCTGGTCGAAAGCGGCAATAAGGGTATGGTTATCATGCACCCGCTTCCCAGAGTAGATGAAATTGCAACCGATGTGGATGATCTGCCCAACGCAGCCTATTTTCGTCAGGCCCACAACGGCGTATACCTGCGCATGGCACTGCTGGCGATGGTGACTGGCCGAGCATAACGGCCGCATAGACCCCGCACCAATTTCGCAAACTTTCTCCGTCCCGCACCTTCGGGTGCTGGGGCGGTTTTTTTTCTGCCCGGTTTTTGCCCGGAATAAAAAGAAGACCGCCGGTGCAGGCCCCTGAGCGGGGCATATGTGCACCCACCCAGGGACGGCGGACCCGGCGGTCTAAGCAAGGATTATAGGATATAAACTTACGGAGTAATGTGAGTTCCGTTCTTTCCTTCGAGAGCATTCACTGCATTGTGCAGTGAGGTGATGATAGCTTCCTTTTTGCTCCACTTTACGAATCTTACAGCTGCTTCCACTTTGGGACCCATCGAGCCTTTGAGAAACTCGCCTTCAGACATATATTTCTCGATCTCCTCAATGGTGACAGTCTCCAGTGCTTTCTGCTCGGGAGTGTTGTAGCGGACATAGGCGTTCTCTACATCGGTTAAGATCATGAACTTATCGGCCTTTATTGCCTGTGCGAGTTTGAACCCGGCCCGGTCTTTATCAATTACAGCATCGACCCCTTCGAGTCCATCCTGTTCAATTTTCTTTACCGGTATTCCGCCCCCGCCGGAGGCAATTACGATGTTATCTGCTTCGAGCAGTGCATTAATCGATTCCTTCTCGACAATATCGATTGGTTCGGGTGATGGAACCACCCTGCGCCACGGTTTAGCGGTGTTGGGTTTTACCTCTTTTACTATGTACTGCTTTTCTTTCTGCAGCTGTTTTGCTTCGTCTTCGCTGTAAAAGGGGCCTACGGGTTTAGAAGGGTCTTTGAAATCGGGGTCTTCGTCGCTTACGAGCACCTGGGTTACAACGGTACATACCGGCTTGGTTACGCCGTTCTGGGCCAGATGGTAGGCGAGGCGGTTCTGCATCGCCCAGCCAATCTGTCCTTGTGTCATTGCTCCACAGGTTGCAAGTGTCTGCGCTGGTACGAATTCGTCAGCCTCTTCTTGCTGGATGAGGAGTGCCCCCGCTTGCGGGCCGTTCCCGTGGGTGACAACTACGCGGTACCCGGTCGCGATAATTTTTGCGATTTGCTGGGCGGTGATATCGACGTTGCGGAACTGCTCTTCTGTAGTTCCCCATTCGTCGGCCTGTTTTATTGCATTTCCTCCCAATGCGATTACGATCAATTCCTTAGACATACGTCTCCTCCAATCTGGTTCTTGTACCCATTAAACTATGGAAGTATTTGAGAGATCAATGGAAAAATTTAAAAATATGGAATAAAGTTCCGAAATATGGAATCTTTATCAAATTCATTGACCGGCACGACGTTCCATAATATAGTATTAGGCATGGAAACCAGTGTTGTGTTCGGCAAGTACCTGATAGTAGATTGGGATACCGTAGTCCCTGATGGCGCGGTATATGTGGAAAACGGCCGCATCGCCGATGTGGGTAGGTATACTGATATTACGCAGCGTCACACCTACGACCGTGAAATCGGATCCGCCGATCATATTGTGTTGCCCGGTTTTGTTAATGCGCATAATCACGGGAAAGGCATTACCGACTTTCAGCGGGGGCATCTCGATGATACTCTTGAAACCTGGAAGTTCCGCAGCTATCCGGGTGTCAATCCGGAGATAGATACCCGCTGGGCCGCAGTAAAACAGCTGGAGGCCGGGGTGACGACCAGTATGCACAATCACGACCTCATTGATCCACACAATCCGGATAATGAGTTTTCAGCGGTGGTAGAGGCCTATAAAAGCTGCGGGTTGAAAGTGGCCTTTGCTCCGACAATAGCAAACCGCAACTGGTTCGTGTACGGCGATAATCAAACCTTTGTGCAGGGCTTGCCGGAAGAACTCCAAAAGATCTGCCGGGCCCGCATGAACCGCAGTGAAATCTTCGGGCCGGACGAATATATGGCGGCGGTAGGCAGCTTGGCGACGAACTACAGACGTGATGCACAGGTCAAGATAATGCACGGCCCGATATCCCCGCAGTGGGTGGACGATGAAACCCTCAAGGCGATCAAAGCCGATGCGGATAAGAAGAACCTGCGCATCCATATCCATGTGCAGCAGACCAAGCTGCAAAATCTGTACGGCTACAAAGAGTACGGCACCTCGCTGCTAGGCTACCTCGATTCGCTCGGTTTTCTCGATGAAAGAGTAACTATCGGTCATGCCGTCTGGATTTCGGAAAAAGATATCGAGCTGCTGGCAGCCCGCGGCGTGTCGGTGACCCATCATGCCAGTTGCAATCTGCGGGTGAGGAACGGCATCTCTCCAGTGTTCGAGCTGCTGAGAGCCGGCGTGCAGGTCGGCATAGGAATGGACGACAAGGAGTTCGGTGACGATAAGGACTATATCGAGGAGATGCGGCTGATATCTAAGCTGCACCGCCTGCCTTCCCACATGCTCGATTCAGCCCATATGCAACCCAAAGAGGTATTCCGGATGGCTACCGAATACGGAGCCAAAACCCTCGGCTGGGAGGATGAGGTCGGCAGTCTGCACAAAGGCAAGCGTGCCGATATCGTACTGCTGGATGCCGCCGGATGAGCGAGCCCTTTGTGAGTCCGAGCCAATCGCCGATCGATCTGGTAGTGTACCGGGCTGGTACCCGCGATGTGGATATAGTGATGGCTGACGGCCGTATAGTGGTGGAGCACGGCAAAGCGACGCATGTGAACAGGCGTGCCCTGGTTGAGGAAGTGCAAGCCTCGCTGCCGGACGACTACGCCGGGGAGCTGGAACAGCGGAACCGCGAACTAAAAGCGCTCCGCCCGCACATTGCCGAGTGGTTTGCGGGGTGGTACAATGAGATGGAAGCATTTGAAGGGAAGCCCTTCTATCATTTGAACAATCGAGGAGGAACACTGAAATGAGTAAGAAGTATGATGTGGTTATAAAGAATGGATTCGTTGTATATCCGGAGAAAACGATTCTGGCGGATATCGGTATCAATGGCGAGACCATCGCGGAAATCGCCGACGCCGACACACTGCAGGGTGAGAAGGTCGTGAACGCGGAGCACAACTATGTGCTGCCCGGTTTGATCGATCCGCATACTCACCCAGTCTATCTCGACAACATCCAGGATTTATCAAAAACCGCAGCCTGGGGTGGCGTGACCACTGTAATTCACTACGCATACGCAAAACCGGGTCAGAGCATTCTGAACATCGTAAAAGAGTGGAAGAAAGAGGGGGAAGATACCTCCTACATCGATTTTGCCCTGCACGGCGGCCTATTTGAAACCATCAAACAGGCGGACGAACTTACCGATGTCTTCAAAGAGGGCGTAACCAGTTTCAAGATGTTTATGTCCTATGCAAAACTGGGTTGGATGACAGATGATTACGCACTGACCAAAGCCATGGACATCATCGGCCGTGAAGGCGGAATGGCTGCTCTGCACGCCGAAAACGGACTTGCGATAGATTATATACAGGACAAGCTGCTGGCGGAGAAGGCCGACATCAACGCACGCTTCCTGGAGACCAGCCCGGCATTGGCCGAGGCCGAAGCAATCTTCCGCGCGGTGTATCTGGGTCGCTTGATGAAGTGCCCGGTGTATATCCCGCATATCTCATCGCGCGAGGGCATGCAGGTAATTGAATTCCTCAAAAGCAATAAATATCCGGTCATCGCAGAAACCTGTCCGCAGTACCTGGCACGAACCTGGGACATTCTCAAAGAGTTTGGTCCGCTCGGTAAGGTTGGACCGGCTATCAAAACCCAGGATGATCAGGATGCCCTGTGGGACTCCATTGAAACTAAATTGATTGACACTATCGGCAGCGACCATGCACCCAAACCCAAAAAGATCGACGACAACTTCTTTGACGCTCCATATGGGACCCCGGAAATCGAGACAATGCTGGTGAACGTGTGGAACTCCGGAGTGAACAGTGGAAAGATTACCCCGAACGATGTGGCCAGGATTACATCGGAAAATGCAGCCCGGATCATGGGTCTCTTTCCGAAGAAGGGACGGCTTGAAAAGGGCTCGGATGCCGATATCGTGGTATTCGATCCGGCCAAGAAATGGACCATTTCGCACAGCAATCAGCACACAAACGCGGAGTACTCGATTTTCGAGGGCCATGAGGTGCTCGGAAAGGTGGAGACTGTGCTCTCCCGTGGTAAGGTAATTGTGGAGAACGATGAGTTCTTCGGCGAAGCCGGAGCAGGTTCATTCCATCCGACCAAAAGCGGCGCCTGGGCACAAAAGGGCTATCGCTTCTAAAGTTGCTGAATTTCTATCCTTCTCTGTGAGCGCGGGGCGCGGGCAGCCGTAGAGCTGTCCGGCCCCGCCTTTTTTCTTAACAAAAACTTCATATTAATTGCAGTTTCATCCCGAATGAACCTTGCAAAGCTCACAGAGACTGTGTATAATGCTCCTAATATGGCTAAAGCAGGGAGATACTACATTCATTTTTTAATGGATCGCACACCCTACGGGGGTGCGGGGGACGTATTTCCCGTTGGAATTTTTGATTAATGAGTCGGCAGTGTTGCCGGCTTTTTTTTTGGCCCAAGCGGGCAGAAGGGGGTAGAAAATGCATTACGGAGAAAAATTAGCTGAGCTGAGTCTTAAGATGGGGGCGATCCGCCTGCAGCCGAACGAACCTTTTTTATGGGCTTCCGGGTATCGAATGCCCATCTACAATGACAATCGCATGTTGCTGTCTTCTTCCGAAGCGCGCAGAGCTGTAGCCGAAGGCTTTCTGGATCTCATCCGGAGCGAAGCGATCGACTTTGATGTAATCGCCGGCACTTCTACCGCCGGAATACCGCATTCGACCACTCTGGCAGACATGCTGAATACGCCTCTGACCTATGTGCGTACCAAGGCAAAAGACCACGGTCTGGGAAACCAGATCGAAGGGTTGGGGGCGGAACAAAACTATGGGAACCGGAAGGTTCTGCTGATAGAGGATCTCATCTCGACCGGCGGGAGCTCGATTAAGGCGGTTGAAGCGGTGCGGCAGGCCCACGGTGACATAAACTGGTGTCTGGCGATCTTTAGCTACGGGTTTGAGAAGGCACGCAGCCGCTTTGCCGAACTCGATCCACACTGCAACACGAAA
>CAZAMY010000094.1:0-8020 GCA_964485995.1 uncultured Sediminispirochaeta sp. | reverse complement strand
TTTTTACTCCGCCTTCACCGAGGATCATGCCCTGGTTTACCAGGCGCTGGAAGGGCTCTTTGGTGTTAACTGCGCCGATATCGTACAGCACCTTGTGCCAGAAGCGGGCATAGAGCAAGTGGAGCACCGCATGTTCGGCCCCGCCGACGTACAAGTCGACGGGCATCCAGTATTTGATTTTCTCAAGATCGGCGAACTTTTCTTTATTCTGCGGATCGAGATAGCGCAGGTAGTACCAGCACGAACCGGCCCACTGCGGCATGGTGTTGGTTTCCCGTTTTCCAGGACCGCCGCACTTAGGACAGGTGGTGTTTACCCATTCGTCGATGGCGGCCAGGGGCGATTCGCCGGTACCGGTGGGTTTGTAGGAATCGACCTCCGGCAGGGTCAGCGGCAGTTCGTCTTCAGGAAGGGGAACCGGGCCGCACTTTTCGCAGTGTACGATGGGAATCGGTTCGCCCCAGTAGCGCTGGCGGCTGAAAATCCAGTCGCGGAGTTTATAGTTGACGGCTCGTTTTCCGAGCCCCTTCTCTTCAAGCCAGTTGGTGATTCTCTCGATCGAATCCTGCTTGTTGAGTCCGTCGAGGAAATCTGAGTTTACATGCAGCCCGTCGCCGACGAAGGCCGCTTTGTCTACATCGCCGCCCTGCAGCACTTCGATAATGGGAAGATCGAACTTCTTGGCGAACTCCCAGTCGCGTTCGTCATGCGCCGGGACGGCCATGATGGCACCGGAGCCGTAGGAGATGAGCACGTAGTCGGCCACCCAGATGGGGATCTCTTTTCCGTTAACCGGGTTGATGGCATAGGAGCCGGTGAAGACACCGGTCTTCTCCTTGGCCAGGTCGGTGCGTTCGAGGTCGGACTTCTTCTGGGCCTGGTCGAGGTACGCCTCCACATCTGCCAGCCGGTCTGCGGTGGTGACCTTCTCGACCAGCGGGTGTTCGGGAGCAAGTACCATGTAGGTTGCACCGAACAGGGTATCCGGGCGGGTGGTGTATACTTCGAACTCCTCGCTGCCGTCGGCCAGTTTGAACTTGACGTCGGCACCCTCGGAGCGGCCGATCCAGTTGCGCTGCATGGTCTTGATAGATTCCGACCAGTCCAGCAGCTCGAGGTCTTCCAGCAGCCGGTCGGCATACTCGGTTATCTTGAGGATCCACTGCCGGATACTCTTGCGGTTGACCTCCTCTCCGCAGCGTTCGCAGCGTCCGTCTTTTACTTCTTCGTTGGCCAGACCGGTTTTACAGGAGGGGCACCAGTTAATTGGCGCTTCGTCTTCGTAGGCCAGACCCTGTTCGAAGAGCTTGAGGAAGATCCACTGGGTCCACTGGTAGTACTCCGGCCGATGGGTGGAAACCTGGCGGTCCCAGTCGTAGCTGAAGCCCAGGGTTTTGATCTGGTTGATGAACAGGTCGATGTTTTCTTCAGTTGTCACGCGCGGCTGGGTGCCGGTTTTAATGGCGTAGTTCTCCGCCGGCAGGCCGAAGGAGTCGAATCCCATTGGGTGCAGGACTTGATAGCCCCGCATGCGCATAAAGCGGCTGTAAATGTCGGATGCGGTGTATCCTTCGGGGTGGCCGACATGCAGGCCCTGGCTGGAAGGATAGGGGAACATATCCAACACATACAGACGCTTCTCTTTCGGAACAGAGGGGTCTTCGCTTACTTTGAAGGTCTTCTGCTCATCCCAAAACTCTTGCCATTTCTTTTCGATCTCGTTAAATGGGTACTTGCTCATGGCAGAATGATATTCACAAGGGCGCTGCGCGTCAACTGCCGGGGGAATGGGATGCCGCGATGGGATGCCGCGAGAGAGAAAAAAAATCTATTGTTCTTCTTGCTCGTACTCTAAATTGGGTATGAAAATTACCGATTCGATTCGCTTTCGGCGGATGTGTTCAACCACAAAGGTTCCTTTCGGCGTTTCTATTTTCTGATTCTGTACCGGAATAGTGCCGATCTGTTCTACCAGCAGGCCGCCGATTGTCTGTACGTACTTGCTGTGGTTAAAAGTAATATTAAAGCGGTCGTCCAGCTGATGCAGAGAGGTATCACCGGTAATACGGAAACTGTTGTCACCGAGATGGGTAATCTTCTCCCAGCCCTGGATCTCGTTCTCATCGTACAGTTCGCCGAACAGCTCTTCGGCTACATCCTCTAATGTGACGATGCCGGCCAGGCCGCCGTATTCATCCATTACTACTGCGATATTCAGTTTCTCCTTCTTGAAGAGGAAGAACAGTTCGTTCACTTTGCGGGTCTCGGAGACGAAAATGGGGTCGGTCATGATCTCACGGATAGGTGTATCCCCGTCGCCTTCGGCAATATAACGCATCATATCCCTTACCAGAAGAATCCCTACAATGTGTTCCGGGTTGTCATCATACACCGGTATTCGGGAATACCCCTCTTTTGTGATGTTTTTCAGTACCGAGTTGAGCGACAAATCGGCTTCTAGACTGAATATATCGGTGCGGTGGGTCATAATGGTCTGTACTTGGGTGTCGTTGAACCGAAATACACTCTTTACCATACGGGTTTCATAGTTTTCTACTACGCCCTCACGCTCAGCCAGATGAACCATGTGGAGTATCCCGTCCAGAGATGTGTGAACCTTCTTTTCCGGGGTAAAAAACCGGGTTATAGCCGAACTGACGAATCCGATCAGCTTGATGAAGGGGTACAGAACAATGGAAAAGAAACGTATGGGGTAGGCCATCCGCAGTGCGAGCTTTTCGCTGTGGATAATGGCCATTTGCTTCGGAGTAACCTCGGCAAAAATCAAAATGGTGAGGGTGAGCACACCGGTCATAATGCCGACCGCCTGACTGCCGAATACCTTTATAGTAAATTGGGTAGCAATGGCCGAGGCGGCGATGTTCACCAGGTTGTTGCCGATTAGAATGGTCGTTAGCAGGGTGTCCGGACGGCTGCTGAGTTTCTCGACCAGTTTTCCGGCTTTTCCGTGCTGCTTAACCAGTGATTTGACCTGAATAAAGGAGAGCGAGGTATAGGCCGTCTCGGTAGAGGAAAAGACTGCTGAGAGACCGATTAAGATGATTATAGAAATTACTTCTATGAACATACGGCCGCCCGAAACCTGTACCGCTGCTGTGGGGTGGTGAGTATGAGGAAATTAGTGCCGAAAGATAAAGGAACGTCGTCGTCCATGATGTGCACTAAAAATATAAACCTAATACCGGCGAAGTGCAAGAGGGCCGGTTGCCTGGCCGGGGAAATTTGCATTTGCCGCTGGGGATGATTTTTTGTATATTTTTTGACAGAAGTAGAATAAAATCTTACCCCTCAAATCTAAGGAGAAACGAATGGCGAAACACAAGTTCAAAACGGAAGTATCCCAACTTCTGCACCTTATTATTCACAGCCTTTACTCACACAAAGAGATCTTTCTCAGGGAACTGATATCAAACTCCTCCGACGCGCTGGACAAGCTGAAATACCTTACCCTGACCGACGATGAGTTCAAAAAGATGAAATTCGATCCGCGTATCGAGATTTTTTTCGATGAAGATGGGCAGAAGACCCTCACCGTAAAAGATAACGGTATTGGTATGACCAGCGACGACCTGGACGAGCAGCTGGGGACCATTGCCCGTTCGGGTACCAAAAGCTTTTTGAATCAGTTGACCGGCGATGCGAAACAGGATGCTAACCTGATCGGTCAGTTCGGTGTCGGTTTTTATTCCGTCTTCATGGTGGCCGACAAAGTCGAAGTTCTGACCCGCAGAGCCGGTGAGGAACAGGCCTGGCAGTGGGTTAGCACCGGTGAGGAGAACTACACCATCAAAGAGGCTGAGCGGGATGAGTACGGTACTACCGTAGTGCTGCATCTCAACGATGAAGGCGCTGAATATGCAAACCGCTGGCAAATCGAACAGCTGGTCAAGAAATACTCGGACCACATTGCCTTCCCAATCTTTCTGGAATATGACCAGAAGAGCTATGAGGGGGAAGGTGATGACCGCAAGGAAAAGATCGAACATAAGCGCGAGCAGGTAAACAAGGCGTCCGCCCTCTGGAAGCGTTCGAAGAACGAGATTACCGAAGAGGAGTATCACGAGTTCTATAAGACGATTTCCCACGACAACGAGGAGCCTCTGCATTACCTGCACACCAAGGCCGAGGGAACCCTGCAGTATACAACCATCTTCTATATCCCCAAGAAGGCCCCTTTCGATATGTATCAGGCCGACTATGAACCCGGTGTGAAGCTGTATGTTAGCCGGGTATTCATTACCGACGATTCGAAGGAGCTGATGCCGACCTATCTGCGCTTTGTCCGCGGTATTATTGACTCGGATGATCTTCCCCTGAATGTAAGCCGGGAGATCCTGCAGCAGAACAAGATCATGAACCAGATCCGTTCCAGTTCGGTGAAGAAGCTGCTGGCGGAGTTCAAGCAGCTGTCCGAAAACAACGCAGAGAAATATACCCAGTTCATCGAGCAGTACAACCGCCCGTTGAAGGAGGGGCTCTACTCCGACTTCACCAACCGTGAAACCCTTATGGAGCTGGTGCGCTTCAAATCGACAGAGGTAGATGGGTTTACCAGCCTGGCCGAGTACAAACAGCGCATGAATGAGGAGCAGAAGGCCATTTATTACATCACCGGTGAAGATGAAGATACCCTGCGCAACTCCCCGCTCATAGAAGCCTACAAGAAGAAAGGCATCGAAGTGCTGATCATGGATGACGACATCGATGAGATCGTAGTTCCCTCCATCGGCACCTACCAGGAGACCGAACTGAAGTCGGTCAACCGCAGTGGATCCGCCGAAGAGCTGAAAAGCGAAGAGGACAAGACCAAAGAGAAAGAGGTCGAGCCTCTATTGAAAAAGATCAAAGACATCTTAGGCGAGCGTGTGAAGGACGTAGTAGCTTCTAACCGTCTGAGTGATTCCCCCTCCTGTATCGTCGCCGACGAGAACGACCCGACTATGCAGATGCAGCAGATTCTCAAGGCGATGGGCCAGCAGGAGATCCCGGAGATGAAGCCTATTCTTGAGGTGAATCCCGACCACGCCATTGTGAAACGGCTGCAGAACTCGGATGACAAGGCCCTGCTGGAGGATGTGAGTTATCTGCTGCTCGAACAGGCAATGCTGGTGGAAGGCGCCGAGCTGAAGAAACCGGCCGACTTCGTAAAACGACTGAACCGAATTCTTGAAAAGGCGGTGTAAACCCGCTTAGCGGTACATAAAACTTTAACAAATGAGTTACGCGGCGCGAACTGCTGATATGTAGTTTCGCGCCGCTTTTTTCTGCTATACTCTGTGGAGATTATGAGGATACGGCTGAAAGTTTTTGATTACGCTGCCATTCTATTTTCTCTTCTGGTTACTGTGAGCACCGCAGTATACGTATATGCCGGCAGCGGCGGGCCTCTGCGGGTGCGGGTGCAAACGGAATCGGGAATCTATGTGTATTCGATGGAAGAAGACCGCCGGGTGGCTGCTGAGGGGCCTCTCGGTACCACCTATATTGAGATTGAAGACGGGCATGCTGCAGTAGTCCAGTCTCCCTGTCCGAATAAGCTCTGCATCCAGGCCGGTGAACTGCATGAGCACGGCGATTGGAGTGCCTGCATGCCGAATAAGGTGTTCGTAGAAGTAGAGGGCAGGGAAAGCGAAGGCGAGGTTGATGTTACGACTTACTGACCTGCCCACGGCTGTCTATAGGTTCTTTCGCTCGATGAAGCTGGCGGCAGTATTGATCCTGTATCTAATCGGACTGTCCATTTGGGTCAGTTTCAACCCGCAGTCGACGTTGCGCTTGTAGATGGCGTGCGCCCGCAGGGCCGCAGTCAGGTGGTCTCCTTTGTAGTGATAGTGCTTCCTGTGCTGTTGTGTGCACTCAATCTGACGGTATGCGCAGTCAGCCGGATTATCGGGCGGTTACAACGCGGCAGTTATCTGCACCGTTTGGGGTGGCTGAGTCTTGGCCCCGATCTCGTACATATAGCGATTTTACTGTTTCTAATTGGCGGTCTTATGAGCCATTTCGGCCGCATCGACGGCCAGGTACAGCTATCAGCGGACGAGATTGCGGTGCTCAATGAGAATTATATGCTCCGATTAGAAGAGTTCAATATCGAGTATTATGAAGACGGTCGTCCGAAGCAGTATATATCTTCCGTTCAGCTGCTGAGGCGGGACGCAGGCCAAACTGCGGCCCAGATTATAGATACCGCTGAGGTTACCGTGAATAATCCCTACTCCTTCGGCCGTTTGAAAATTTATCAGCGCAGCTATTCGGATGTGAACGGGAGCCCGCGGGAGCTTGCAAGTGTGCTCCAAGCTGTGTATGATCCCGGATATCCGGCGATCCTGGCCGGAATGATATTGTTCTTAGTAGGTATGTCCTTTGTCGCCGCAGATAAGATTCTGCAGTTAAAAGGAACGGATTAAAACAGATTTTGTTGAGGTAACTACATGCTGACAACTGCCGCCTTTGTTCTGACCCTGGTTTTAATGCTCGATCAGATTGTGAAACTGTTTCGTAAAGGGGAGGTCACCTACGAGATCGAGGGCGTATTATTTCTGCTCAGTGCCCTGCTGTTGTTCCTCGATTTCGGATATCGTTCGTATGTGCTGCGTTTCCCGGCAGTCACCAACACGTATGAAGCTTTGATAATCTTTGCCGGCGGCATTCATTTACTGCTGTTTTTCTTCAGCCGCCGGGCACCGGCCACCCGCGAAGCCGGAAAGGCCCCCGGTCCACATACCTATGTGCAGTTTATCGGCAGCGTTGTGGTGTTCGTGTTTCTCTCCCTGGCCTCTTCGCCACTGATACCGGATACCCTGGTGCCGCCTATTCCGGCACTGCAGTCGCACTGGCTCGTTATGCACGTGCTGCTCAGTTTTGCCGGAGAATCTTTTTTTGTGGTAGCCTTTGCAGCGGCCTTAGTTTATTTGCTAAGCTCGCAGAAAGAAACCCGCCGGCAGGCCGACAGGATCACTTACCTGTCGATTACGGTCGGATATTTCCTGTTTACCGTCGGGGCTCTGATCTTCGGAATGGTGTGGGCCGAGCAGGCCTGGGGAAGTTACTGGAGCTGGGACCCGAAGGAAACCTGGGCGCTGATAACCTGGCTTACCTATACTTTGTATCTGCACCTTCGCTTCATACGGCGGGCACGGGGAAATATAACCGCCTTGGTGGCGGTCGTTGGATTTGCGTTTACCATGTTCACTTTTTTCGGAGTTAACTATCTTATGGACGGACTGCATAGTTATGTATAATACACAAATGAATAAAGATATACTGCGGGTAGGAGTAGCACAGATTGATTGTGTGCTCGGTGATTTAGAGGCAAACTTTGCCAAGCACCTGGACTATATTCAGCAGGCTCGTCAGCAGAAGGTCGATGTGTTGCTGTTTCCCGAGCTTTCACTTACCGGCTATGCAATCGGTTCGCAGACTGTAGAAATGTCGCTCGAAAGGCGTGACAGGCATCTCATAGAGCTGGCCGAGGCGGCCGGGCCGATGTGGACACTGGTGGGTTTCATGGAAGAGGGGGTTGCTGCCCAGTTCCACAACAGTCAAGTGGCGCTGCGTAACGGAGAAATCGAGTTTATTCACCGCAAGTTGAATCTGGCTACCTATGGAAAGCTGGAGGAGGGCAAGCACTTTGCCGAGGGGCGCTATTTTGAAAACTTCGAACTCGAGGATCCCCGCTGGAAGGTCGGAACTCTCATCTGTTCGGATGCATGGAACCCGGCGCTGGTCCATCTGGCGGCGGTACATGGTACTACTCTCATGCTCTTGCCGATCGCTTCCACTCGTACCGCCGTGGACGGCAATTTTTCCAATCCCCACGGGTGGTCGATAACCGCCGAGTTCTATTCGATGATCTACGGCTTTCCTACGTTGATGGCGAACCACGCCCACGGGGTGTCCGGTCTCGATTTCTGGGGCGGCAGCCGTATTCTTGACCCATACGGTGGCATAATTGCAGTTGCAGACGAGCAGGAGGAGCTGTTAGTCGGCGAGGTGA
>CAZAMY010000093.1:0-8140 GCA_964485995.1 uncultured Sediminispirochaeta sp. | reverse complement strand
GCTTCAGAGCCAGGACCGCGCAGCGGGCGGCCATCAGCATGACCGACTCGTCCTTCCCTCCAAAACTCCCGCCAATAGTGCTCTGCACCACCCGCACCTGACTGTACTTCAAGCCCAGCACCTCGGCCACGTTCTGCCTGATCGAATAGGGGTTCTGAATCGAGCCGTGAATCTCCACGCCCACCCGGTAGGGGTCCGGCAGAGCGATAATCGCTTCCGGCTCGATGTACATCTGATCGACGAAGTGGGTCTTGTAGCTGCGCTCCAGCACATGGTCGGCCGCTTCAAAGCCCTGCGCCACATCGCCGAAGTACATCTTATGGTGGGAGTTCTCGATAAGGTTGCCCTGTTCATCGGCGTGGACCAAAATCGCTCCCGGCGCCAGTGCAGACTCCATGTCCAGCACCGCCGGCAGCTCTTCGTACTCCACCGCTACCAGCTCGGCCGCCCGGCGGGCCAGCGATGGGCTCTCGGCCGCGACCGCCGCCACTCCATCGCCGACATACTTCACTTCATCAGCGGCAAAAACCGGAAAACGGCCGAACATGCGGTTCGAGGCCGGCACGTCGGCGGCGGTCACCACCGCAACTACCCCCTCCAGCTGTTTGGCCCGCCGACTGTCGATGCGCAGGATCCGGGCATGAGGATACTTGGAATACACGGTCGCGGCATACAGCTGCCCGCCGAAATTCATGTCGCCGCAGTATTTGGCCCGGCCGGTCACCTTCTCAAAAGCATCCAGCCGGGGAGCCTTATTCCCAACTATATCGAACTTCACGCCTCATCCTCCTTTCGGCAGCGCCGTAATCAAATTATTCAAGCCGAGTTCTGTCAGCTTTTCCGGGGTCGGAATGCCCTGCTGTGTCCAGCCGCGCTCGCGATAGTAACCGTCAAGCATCTCATCCAACTCTACCACCAGCCCCGCTTTCAGTACCTCATCGGTGAGGGCGCCGTCCTTCTCTACATACACGGTCATCGGTTCTTTCATGAAGCGGTCGTGCAGCCGGTCGTCCTTGCGGTCCATCCCGTGTCGTACATTGTACATCCTCTCCAGATTGACGATCCGCTCGCCGATGTGCAGCAGGTCCTCCATACTGAACTCCCGGCCAAAATAGGCACTCATTCCTTCAGCAATATCCTCCGGTCCCAGGGCAAAGGCCTCCAGGGTAGAGAACTTGCAGATTCCCAGCGAGTCGTTGATTGCCGAAAAGGCCTCGGTGAATTTGAGCACCTGCGGTTTATACTTCTGGCTGAAAACATCCAGGATCTCCTCGCCGGCCTCCGGGAAGTAGCGCTGGGCCGCCTCCCGGTTCTTGGTCTGATCGATGGTCGACAAACCGTACAAGTGGTCGGCGCCCCGGGCACTGGTGGCGTGGCCCAGGGCCAGTCCGCGGTTGGTCCGCGGCTCCTGCCGCGGAGTTTCCAGCCCCTTTACATGCAAGGCGTACTTGTGCGCCTCAGGGTGTATTTGACCAGCCGCCCGTTTCACTCCGTCGGCCAGAATTTTCCCCAGACCTTGCCGGAAGGCAATCCGCTCGATAACGCCGGTAATGGAGGCCGCATCACCCCACTCCAGGCTCAACTCCGGATCATCCAGCAGACCGCGCTGATGGCACTCCATAGCGAAAGCAATCATCGAACCGGTGGAGATCGTGTCGATTCCGTAGCGGTTACAGAGGTAATTACAGTACAGGGCAAGCTCCATATCCTCGTTACCCACCAGCGGGGCGAAGGAGTTGACCGTCTCGTACTCCGGCCCGTCGGCTTCATGGGCGTAGGGGCCGCTCTCCACCTTCGAGTGGCGTCCGCAGCGGATGGGACAGCTGAAGCAGCCAGAGGTCTTAACCACATATGTGTTGACGGCGGCGGCGTTTACCTTTTTTATGACCGGTGCCTGACAGGCCTGGTAGTTGCGGGCGGGAATATCACCACGGGGGTTCTTGAAGTCCATCAGAATACTGGTGCCCCACTGCTTGTAGTCCATGGCCGCCGGGCTCTTCAGCAGCTTCTTGGCCTTTTCGGTGGCCAGCTTCTTGAATTCCGCCGGTACCTCGGCCTTGCGGCTGCCGTGCACGATCAGAGCCTTGAGGTTTTTCGATCCCATCACCGCCCCCATACCCGAACGGCCGGCCGCCCTCCCTCCGTCGGTCATCACTCCGGCAAAGTACACAAGGTTCTCGCCGCCAGGACCGATACAGCAGACCTGGTGCTTATCGTATTCGCCCTTCAGCTGCTGCTCGGTGTCGGTAGCGACAGTCCCCCACAGTTCGTCGGCCGGCACTATTTGAATCTGCTCGTCAACTATATGAATACTTACTGGTGTAGCGGCCCGGCCCGTGACCACCACTGCGTCGTAGCCGGCTTTGCGGATTTCAGTGCCGATAAAACCACCGGTATTGCCGTATCCGTAGGCGTCGGTAGCCGGCGACTTGGCGCTGACGGTCATGCGGGCCCCGGTGGGCCAGTTGGTGCCGGTAAAGGGTCCGACCGAAAAGATGAGGCAGTTGTGCGGATCGAAGGGCCCGATCTCCGGACCGACCCGTTCATAGAGTATCTTGGCGGCATACCCGCGACTGCCCAAAAACAGCTCCAGGTCTTCTGTGGGAGTCTGCACCGAATGCACCTTCCCCAAACTCAAGTCGATATAGACGGTATTAGCCATAGACCCTCCTGCGTGGTTGCCCACTACTATAACTTGGATTTAACACGTGTTCAACTAAAAAGTGCAGTGAATTTTGCATTTTCATCCGCCCGTCTACTGCATCTGCCAGAACTGTGCCGCCGCTTCCCTTAATTCTCGCCTTATCGCCGCCTCATCGAGGGTCAACAGTTTTCCCTCCGCCTTCAGCAGCCGGCCGTGTACCATCACCTCGGAGACATCCTGCGGGTTTCTGAAGAGCACCAGCTGGTCGTAGACATTGCGGGCATTGATCGGGGTTGGAGTGTCGAGATTGATAGTAATGAGGTCGGCCTCACAGCCAGTTCGAATCACTCCCGTGTTCGGAAACCCGGCCGCCGCAGCGCCCTGAGAGGTAGCCATGCGGTACACCACTTCGGCCGGCATGGTTTCCGGATTCTGGCGGTGTGCCTTGTGAATCAGAAAAGCACCCCGCATGACCTCGAAAAAGTTGTTGATGTAGCCGTCGGTACCCAAACCGGTGGGTATTCCCAGGCGCTGATAGTCGGGTACCGGCGCAACTCCTCCACCGACCTCGCAGTTCGACAGCGGCATATGCACCAGGCGGCAGCCCCGTCGGGCCAGAATATCAGCCTCCCGCTCGCTGATCTGTACCGCCTGCGAAGCGACCACCCGTTCGTCCAAGAAGCCCCACTGCTCGTACAGCTCAACCGGCCGCCGTCCGTAGCTGCGCTGCACCACCTGCGGTTCATACACACTCTCGGAGAGGTGCATATGGATGTCCGCATCCAGCGCTTCGGCCAGCTGCTTGGCCTGCATTATGAAGTCTTTATCGGCGGTAAAGAGGGTGTGGATCGACACGAGTCCGTCCACCAGCCCGCCCGAAGTGCGCATACTGCGGATAAACTCGGCATTTTCCTGCAGTCCCAGCTGCCCATTCTGCTTGCTGAGCCGCTGGCAGGCTTCGAAACTGAGTCGGGCCCGCAGCCCCGCCGCCTCAATGACCGTGCGCTCTACTTCCAGTGCGCCGGGAATCGAGTTGGGACCCTCCAGCACCTCCAGAAAACTGGTAACACCGCTGTTGATCATCTCCACACAGGCCCAGCGGGTGGTGAGCTCAACCAGCGCATGGTCAATGCGGTTTTCCATGTAGGGCCACCAGAAATCCTCCAGAAAGCTGGTAAAGTCGGTAACCGCCGCCTCGGCGCTGATACCGTGGGACAGCACCCCGTACATATGCATGTGCCCGTTCACAAAACCGGAAGAAAGCAGCTTGTCCCGGGCATCCAGCAGGGTATCGCCCGCATCCACCCGCAGCTGCTGGTTCGGAGCTACCGCGCTGATGCGGCCTGCTTCCACCCGCACTCCGGTATCGGAGTGAAGCCCGTCCTCCAGGAGCGCATAGCCGCCTTTGATAACCGTTGCCGCCATGTCTACACCTCCGTTTTCGTCAGCGCGGGTGTTGGACACACAGCTGCGCACAGACCACAGTAGCGGCAGCGCGCTTCATCTAAGCTATTGCTCTGCTCGGCTTTATTCAGTTTCCTGGCGGCATACGGACAGACTTCCACGCAGCGGCCGCACCAGATACAGCTCTCAGTATCAAAGTTAAAGCTGAATTTTCGATGTACCTCCTGCGGATAGAGGTGTTCCAGGGCAGCCCCGCGAACTGCATCCAGACTCTCATACCCTAAGCTTTCCACCAGCCGGTCCAGATCACTGTTCAGCTTTTGCAGATATTTTACCCCGCGCAGCATCGGAGCGCTGCACACCCCCACTACAGCCGCACCGGCCATCAGCATCTCTACCGCATCCTCGGCCCCCATTACTCCCCCCAATCCAATCACAGGAACTGAGCTTCCGGCAGCAATTTCGGCCACATAGCGCAAAGCGACCGTCTTGATTGCACTGCCGGTCAACCAGCCGAACCCAGACTGTCCTCCAACCCGTGGACGCGCGGTTTGGATATCGATACTCAACACGGGGCCAATAGAATCTATGGCGGTAATACCGTCGACTCCTATCTCGATGAGCTCGCGGGCGCAGCCGGCTGCATCCGGCCAGTTCGGGCTTATCTTCACCACCACCGGTTTCTTGGTGAGCTGCTTGGCACGTTCGGCCATAGGGCGGATGGTCCCGGGCTCGTACGAGACCAGCTCGAAAAAATCGGCCCCGGCCGCATCGACAGCCTCTATCAAGTGTTCCACCTCTTCCGGGGTATGGCCGATGCTCGCCCCTAGTATCACGCCGGCCCGCTTGGCGGTCGGAATCTCCTCTTCTATCCACTGCTCAGCCGGATAGTCGGTCCACTTTTCAGCATTGATGAGGGTACTCTTATCAACCGCCGCTATGTGCGGATACGGATTGTCCGCCGCCGTGCCGCGGATCGTCTTCGTTACCACCGCACCGGCCCCGGCTCTATGCAGACGTACCATTCCCTCCGCCCCGTAGCTGAGCGGCCCCGAGCCAACTACAAACGGGCTCTGCAGCTGTATTCCGAATAGTTCTGTTCTAATGTCCATATTCGCTCCCACTCCCAGTATATCCAAAATTTTACACGTGTAAAGTGAAAAGATTACAACATCTGCCTGTGCCTGCCGGGCGCACCATAAAAAAACGGCACATCCCGTTTTCGAGGTGTGCCGTCGAACAGCGCTGTACTCTTACACGATTTTACACGTTTGGCTGCAGCGTCTGACTGCGGATCTTGCCGGCCGTTTTTTCATCGATCAGGTATTCTATAAGGGCAACCGCAAACTCGGCAGCTGTTCCGGGACCGCGGCTGGTAATAACAGTGCCGTCTTTTACCACCCTGTCTTCTGAAAAGGTCGCCTGTTTGAAGCGGCCTTCGAAGCCCGGATAGCAGGTGGCGGTTTTGCCTTCCAGCACTCCCAGGGGTTCCAGCACTACTGCCGGAGCGGCACAGATTCCCGCAACTAATTTTCCGTCTTTAAACAGTTTTTTGATAATATCCTGGGCACGAGTAGATGAAATCACATTTTCGGCACCGGGCATTCCTCCCGGAACTACCACTCCGTCCAAGGAATCAGCATCGAGTGTATCGATGGTGGTATCTGTTTCGATAGTGATATCATGACCGCCAGTTACCGTTTTTCCGGTAACTCCAACCGTGGTAATCTCCACGCCGGCCCGTCTGAGAAAGTCGACTTGGGTAAGCCCTTCTACCTCTTCGAAACCATCAGCAAATAGAACTGCTACGCGTTTCATATTACCTCCTTGGGTTTAAAATGGTCACGTTCAAGCCTTACCGGCAACCCCTACTTTCGAAAGATTCTGATAAGCCTGCAAAACAAGCTTCTCGGTTTCGTCCCAGCCGATACATTCGTCCGTAACCGAAACACCGTATTTCAACTGCACCAGATTCTCGGGAATCTCCTGGCGTCCTTCGAACAGGTTGCTCTCCATCATAAAGCCGGACAGCACTTTTTGTCCCCGCAGCACCTGGTCGATGATCGAACGCAAAACCCTGCGCTGACGAGGAGATTTCTTTCCAGAATTGGCATGGCTGCAGTCAACGACTACCGAGGGATTCAGCTGCGCATCCCGCATCATCTGCTCGGCCTTCTCTACATCCTCTTCATGGTAGTTCGGTCCGCTGCGTCCGCCGCGAAGAATTAAATGACAGGCATCATTCCCGGTCGTACTGTATACAGCGGTCTTTCCATACTGGTCCATACCGATAAAACTGGCCGGATGAACGGCTGACTGCATCGCATTTACCGCCAGCTCGAGATTTCCACTGGTCCCGTTTTTAAAGCCGACCGGCATGGAGAGACCGCTGGCCATGTTGCGGTGAGTCTGACTTTCGGTCGTACGGGCGCCAATAGCCGACCAGGATACCAGGTCGTCGATATACTGCGGTACATACGGATCGAGCATCTCAGATCCGGCCGGCAGCCCGAGCTTGGTTATATCGATCAGAGTTTTCCGTGCAATTTCCAGACCATCTGCAATTTCATATGATCCGTCCATCTGTGGATCAACAATCAACCCCCGCCACCCGATGGTTGTCCGGGGCTTCTCGAAATAGACGCGCATGATAATGTAGATCTTGTCTTTCACCTTCTCACGCAGCTCTGCCAGCCGCTCAGCATATTCGAGAGCCGCCTTCGTATCATGAATTGAACAGGGGCCGATGATCCCCAGAATTCGGGGGTCTTCCCGGTTCACAATTTTTTTAATGATTTCGCGACTTTCATATACGAGTTCCGCCGAATCATCGGGCAGCGGATAGCGCTGTTTCAGCTCCACCGGTGGTATGAGCGGTTGTATCGCCCGTACATGAAGATCATTTACCTTGCGCATTTTTGGATTCCTCTGTTTTATCTGGTTTGTTCTTCTCTATTTTATTCTTATTGCCTAAATGTGTGTAGAGGTAACGCTTGATTTTCTTGGTCGGAGTTTTTTCAAAAGGCTCGTTCTTTTCCAGAAAATCACTCACCCGCGAAAAGACATTCAGACGCTTGTTCACCGTCCGCTTGAGTTGAGAGAGATACTCATTGGCCTGCTTCGAGATATCTGCTGCCGATTCAGCAGCATCCCGCACATGCTCTTTCAGTGATTCATAATCGATGTTCACCAGGGCAACCAGGCGCCCCTCCTGTTCGACCACCAGCGATTCGTTCACAAAATCATACTCGTTAATGAGTGCCTCGATCTCTTCGGGGTAGATATTTTCTCCACTAGGTCCTAGTATCATATTCTTCAACCTGCCGCGAATATACAGATAGCCATCCTCGTCGAGCAGTCCGAGGTCTCCGGTGCGAAACCACCCCTCTTCGGTCACTACCGCGGCAGTTTTATCCGGGTCTTTAAAGTATCCCTGCATCACATTGGGACCGCTGACCAGGATCTCGCCTTCTCCGGTTTCCGGGTCGGGATTATCTATTTTTACCGTCACACCCGGCAGGGCCGGACCGGTAGATCTGAAGCGGGTAAGTGCGGGTCCGCAGCCGGCTATCAGCGGTGCGGTTTCGGTTAAACCGTACCCGATGGCATATGGAAAACGGGCTTCCCGCAAAAAGAACTCCACATCCTCGGCCAGAGCCGCCCCGCCGATACCGAAGAATTGGATGTTTCCGCCAAAAATCTTGATCAGCCCGCGACCGATTAAGCGGTTGACTATTTTGCGAACCGGCGGGAGCTTGTAGGCGTGTCGCATAAACCGGGTTTTATTGATTTTCGGTAGAACTACCGAGCGGTAAATTTTTTCTATCAGCAAGGGCACTGAGAGCACCGTATGCGGGCGAACCTGCTTCAGAGCCGGCAAGAGTACCACCGGGGCCGGCGGCTTGTTCAGATAACACATATGCGATCCCATCAAAAATGGCGTGATAAGACCGACGGTACATTCATACGTGTGGGCCAGCGGCAAAATAGACAAGAGCCGATCGCCGGGTTTCAGTTTCGGAATATCCGCTGAGGCTTCGGCATCGTACACAATATTCTTATGACTGAGCATAACCCCTTTTGATGTACCGG
>CAZAMY010000092.1:0-8150 GCA_964485995.1 uncultured Sediminispirochaeta sp. | reverse complement strand
CGGAATAACGGACAGGACTGGGAGAGTGAGGTTGCCAGAACCCGGACTGCGGTACTGCGCCGGCTGGAAAAGGCGCTCGGCCGCTCGGTGGCCGAAGACATAGAGGTGGAAGCGGTGCTCACTCCACCGCAGATAGAGCAGGAATCGGGCAGCTACTATGGTAGCCTGTACGGTATCAGTTCCAATACCAAAACGGCGGCCTTTTTGCGTCATCCGGCCCGCAGCCGCCGCTACGGCGGGCTCTACTTCTGCGGCGGCAGTGTGCACCCGGGCGGCGGCATGCCCCTATCGGTGCTGTCCGGAAAAATCGCCGCCGATATTATCAACCGTAAGGAGCGCTAAGTGAGTAAATCAGCTCTCGTTGCCAAACTGAAACAGTTGCCCCAGGACACTCTTTTCCTGTTGATTATCGCCGACTTTTACCTAGTCGGTCTTATTTTTCATGCTATTCCCGTTACGCTGCCGTATATGCTGATGCTCACCCCCTTGGTACTGCTGGTATTCGGGGTCCTCGGCGTCTACCCACTGATTCAGGAGAGACGCCACCGAATATGGATTTGGGCCGCTGTAACCTACGTGATTACCCTGAGTCTGGAGATCATCGGCGTGCATACCGGGAAAGTTTTCGGGGCGTATTACTACGGCGATGTACTGGGTCTGAAGCTGGCGGATGTGCCGCTGGTTATCGGCTTCAACTGGGTGATTGTGGTGTTGGGAGCAGCCCGTTTCAGCGAGCGTATCACCGGCTCGCCGCTTCTCACAGCGCTGATAGTGGGCGGGATCTGTGTAGTCTACGATTTTGCACTCGAGCCGGTGGCCATCGGTTTGAATTACTGGCAGTGGACCGGAGGACATATTCCCCTGCAAAACTATGCGGCCTGGTTTCTGATAGCAGCTGTGGCCGGATGGGCGTATCGACGGCTGGGTTTGACCGCCGAAACCCGTTTGCCGGAGTGGTATGTAGGGGTTCAATTCATATTTTTTATAGGATTACAATTGCTGGTTGTATGATGCTGGAGGCTTCATGAAAGAGTTTTTCGCACAACAAAAAAGGGTTATTACCCATTATTTAGACGAGTTTCTTGGGGCAAAGAGAGACGACCTGAACCGTGTTCACACGATGGGGGGTGAAAGCGCAGAGCGCCTCCGCGAGTTTGCGGCGAAAGGAAAGATGCTGCGCGGCGGACTGGTGGCACTGGCCTATTTCCTCACCCACAGCGCGGCGGCCGGAAGCGAGCAAGATGGGAACTATCCGGTTCCTCCACGCATGGTAAGTGCCGCCGGCGGTGCTATGGAGCTGTTTCAGTCTGCCTTTCTGGTTCACGATGATATCATGGACCGCGACGAAAAACGGCGGGGGAGTCAGTCCGTCTATTCACAGTACGTGTCGATAGCCGAGTCGCAGCGCTTCCGCGATGCCTATCATACCGGCGAGGCTCTGGGAATCTGTGTTGGCGATATCGCCTTTTTCCTGGCCTTTGAAATACTATCCGAGAT
Organism: uncultured Sediminispirochaeta sp.; assembly: GCA_964485995.1. Taxonomy (GTDB): domain Bacteria; phylum Spirochaetota; class Spirochaetia; order DSM-16054; family Sediminispirochaetaceae; genus DSBN01. The sequence continues at coordinate 6,653 of CAZAMY010000092.1, read as the reverse complement.
TGCGGCCTCCACCGGCAAGTCGGAGCTGCATGGGCTCTGCAGCCGCGAGCTTTCATATGTAGGGGTTGCCCAGATGCTGGATGTGTACTGGAGTCAGGACACCGCTGCTGTGAGCGAAAAAGAGGTGTTTGATTTATACCGCTATAAAACCGGACGCTATACTTTTTCGCTGCCGCTGCTGTGCGGCGGCTATTTGGCCGGTGCACAGCAGGAGCAGCTGGACGACCTGGAGCGAATTGGCGAGCTGTTGGGGATTGTGTTTCAGCTGAAAGATGATGAACTGGGCTTGTTTGGCGATGAGGCTCAGCTCGGCAAACCCATCGGCTCGGATATCGCCGAAGGGAAAAAGACCCTGTTTTATGTAGCGCTGATGGAGAAGGCTGACCCGGAGGAGAGAGCCAAACTGGAGAGCCTCTTCGGCCGCAGCGAGGTACCTGAAAAAGAAGTAGCGTATGTGCGATCGGTGGTGGAGCGGCACGGTATTCGGTCCAGGGTTCTAGATATTTGCCGCCGTTACGCTGAAGAGGCCCGCGAGCTGATCGAGGGTATGGAGGGGGGCTCCCCGGCGTACCGGCAGATACTCATCGACTTGCTCGACTACAGCCTCGAGCGCACCAGCTAGAGCAGTACAGGTAGAGCGGGCAGTGGAAGTACTGCTGCCAAGAAGAGTCCCGCCGCTGCAGCCGCACTTACACTCAACAGATTCACTGTGTCGTTGGTAATTCGACGATATCCCTTTATCAGCGTGTTCGGGCTGTTGCCGGTGTGCGGCCGTTCGGTGTGCGTTCCCGATACCGAGCAGATGTATTCGGCCTGCAGGCTTGCACCGAGCAGGCTGTCGATTACTGACCCCAGAAACCCGCTTACAGTCACTATCGCCGCAATGCCGATGGTAAAGAGCACAACCGGGACCAGCCCTGAAGCCGAACCGGCTCCCGGGCTGGGTGCCGGCACACTCTGCGCAGCAGCTGCAAGCAGCACTCCAACGCTGCTGACTACGGCAATGAAGGCCGCTCCGGCCGCCGAAGCCATGAAACCGAGCGGCGTAGTTCCACCGCTGGCACCGGTGGGCAGCGATTTTCCGGTAAGAATAGAGGTCGGCCTGCGGGCTGAGAGCATCCCGATTTCTCCGGCCCATGTGTCGGCATTCGCTGCAGCGAAGGCTGCCGAAAAAGCGGCCAGAAAAGCGGGGTGGGGATGCAACAGATACAGCAGGGCGGCTGCTGCGCCGGGGCCGGTATTCGCTACAACTTGGATTCCGTCCCGGCGGCCGTGCTTAGCGTGCCGGGAGGTGCTGTCTGCTTTCATTTCCTGTTTGAAACGACCAAGCAGGGTTGAGGAGATAAAAAAGGCACCCAGATGCAGCCAGAACCAAAAACCACCACTCAGGTAGATAATGAGGCCGAGGATAAAGCCGGTGACGGCACCTGATACCGAGACTGACTGCCGTTTGAAGGCTGTCACAGCCAGCAGCAGGTTTATACCAGTTCCGAGGATTAGGCGGATTAGCGCTTCCATGCCGTGATTATAACAGTAAACCGCCGGTTGCGGTAAACAGAAAAGCGCTCAGAATGGGGACAGTGATATTGTCAAACCCCCGCGGGGTGACCAGTTCTATCAGGGTTGCGCCTAAGGCGACCAGAAAGCTCACCCCCGCGGCGCCTGAAAAGCCGGGAGTGCTGAGCCCGCGGATGTTTATAGGGTCTGTGGCTAAGCTTTCTGCCGGGCTCAGGGCTACTATGAGCAACACCGTAATAAAGGAAGCAATTAGCATTGTGCTGCTGCCGAGCAGTGTCTTGCGGGTATTCCAGGGGCCGAGTTTTATTCTGTACCGGCCGAAGTGGCTGCCGATCAGGGCTGCCAGCCCGTCGCCATAGCCCATAATCAGAATGCCGGCAGCTCCTGCGCTCAGCGGCAGATAGCCGTTAAAACACAGCAGCACCAGTACCAGCAGCGAAATGGGAAAGTAGATGGTTCCCAGATTATCCCGCGGCACATCATCCTCCATAGCCGGAAAGAGGTGTTGTTTGTAAGAAATGGTGTTGATGATAATGAAGCTGATCGGGCCGATTACAGCGATGTAGGCGTGCTCCATGAAGTTCATGGCAATCAGCCACCAGTTCGACACGCCGATATGGATAACTTTTCGGCTGACTTCACCCGAGACAAAGTCGAAACTGAGCAGGAAGGTTGCGATCCCGATGAGTGCGAATACAAACCCGAAGGAAAGCAACAGAGCTGCTATCTCATTCATTCGCAGCCCTTTCTCCCGGATAAGGATTTACTTTATCGTAGTATTCATTACCGTCATGATAGCGTCCGGACGGCCGATAGACTCTGACTTCGAAGTGAAGGTGCGGCCCGGTAGATTTTCCTGAGTCGCTGATTGAGCTAATGAATTGGTTCGCCTTTACATCAGTGCCGGGCTCAACTGCCGTATTCTTATCCAGATGGGCGTAATAAGTAGTCCATTTCTGGGCATCCGGATAGGCCTTGCGGACTGTGTCGGTCATAGGGTGCTCGATTTCTATATACCAACCGTAGCGGTTGTTGAATCCGTGATCGATTACAGTGCCCTCATACGCGGAAACTACATCTCCCGGTGGATTGCCTTCGCGGATGATCTCGCCGGCCTGGTTCACATACGCTATATTGCTCACATTGATGATATCGACGGCAAAGTGTGGTGTGACCCCCCCGGTGCCGACCGGGTCCTCACGCCGCTTCATATAACCGTCGGTAATGCGAAAACCGCGGCCATCGTTTTTTTCATCCACCAGTTTAACCGGATGCAGCATTCCTTCAAAGGCGGGCCTGAAATTGGAGAGCGGTATAACAGACTGGCGGTTGGTCGCCAGGAAGATGCGGGCCTGATACTCCTCGGTGGGCAGGCGGCTCATTTCGTAGAATACTTCGCTGTAGGTGGAGGCCTGCTCGATGTTGTTGGCAATTAAATTGTACGCTTTTTTTCGGGCCGGAAGGTACCCGGCCAGCTCTTCGGCCATGCGCTTAACCGTCACGTAGGCGTTTTGACGGTCGAATTTGAAGTTCTTGCGGTTTTCGTGCAGATTGTTGATCAGGGTCAGGATTTCATTTTCCGTGTTGGAAATAAAATCCTGTACCTGATGGTCCATCTGGGTTGTGTACTCACGCAGAGAAGTGCTCATTTTTCGTTCCAGGCTCTCTACCCGCAGGATGTGAACTCCTATTAGCAACAGGATACCGGCTGCCATTGCAGCTGCAGTATAGGCTACCGAATGGCGGGCGAACGAGCGGGTAAAGCGGGTAAACACGCCGGTTCGCTGCAGTTCGCTGTCACTGGGAACCTCAATAGAGAGATGGGAAGGTGCGGAAGCCGCTGTTTCGGCAAAATAGGGGCCGCTGCGCGACTGCAGTGTGAGCAGAATTTCCAGCCGGCGCTCGAAATCGTCCATCTGAGGTCGTATTGTAGTGTAGGGTACTGCCCGGCTGAAGTGTTCCAGCGCAGCCACGAACCAGTGCGACTCTTTACGGAAAGTCCAAGAGCGGAACACTATCTGACCGCGTACCTCAGAAGAGAATATCTCTTGAACGAAAAACTCGTCCTTATGCACTTTTACTACCGACACGAAATAGGTAGCCGGTGTAATTCCGTTGATTGTGCAGCGTACCGGCTTAGTGGAATAGGCGTTTTCTTCACCGAGCCATTCCATGAAAATTTGTACTATTTTCTTTGTTTTCTCTTGTAAATCAATTGACATACTAACAATCCCTTATATTTTCGGGCCTTTTACGGGTTACATGAGCAGTGAATAGTTCTTGTCTATGCGTGTAATCAGTTCATTCAGTGGTAGCGGCTTGCTGTAGTAATAACCCTGGATGTAATCACATCCGACAGCCTTAAGATACTCAACCTGGGCCTTTGTTTCAACACCCTCGGCAACAACTTTCATGCCCACGGCATGCGACATCGAAATAATGGCCTGCACAATGGCCTTATCCCCATGGCCTCCGGGGATGTCGTCGATGAACGACTTGTCTATTTTCAGGGTATGTGCTTTGAAACGCTTTATGTAAGCCAGGGAGCTGTAGCCGGTACCGAAATCATCAATTGAGGTTTTTACCCCCATCCGGCTGAGCTCCTCCATCATGAACTGGGCCGCTTCGATGTCGGAAATAGCCGCGTTTTCAGTGATCTCGATGTTCAGCTTGGTCGGATCAATGCCGGTTTCGTCAATTACATTCTGTACCTGGTTTATTAGCGAGGCGTCCTGGAACTGTTTACCGGATATATTCACAGCTACCGATATCTCCTGAAAACCATCTTGATGCAATTTGTGGATATCTCGGCAGGCCTTACTCAATATCTGCCGTCCCAGCGGAAAGATGAGCCCCGACTCCTCTGCTACCGGAATGAAATCGGCCGGAGAAACCAGCTTTCCATTTTGATTCCAGCGTACTAAAGCCTCTACGCCGCACACCTCCAGTGTAACCGGATCAATTTTTGGCTGATAATAGGTTATGAACTGGTCCAGTTGCAGAGCCTGCCGCATTTCACTTTCAAGCTGTATCCGTTTCTGTGCCTGATTCTGGAGCTCCGGGTTAAACAGGGCATAGCTGCCCTTTTCCGAGAGCTTGGCTTTATACATCGCCAGGTCTGCGTTCTGCAGAAGGTCGTGTGCAGTGCTTCCATCGTCGGGAAAAAAGGTAATTCCGATACTGGCAGAAGGGATCAATTCATGTTCGCCCAGCGCAACCGGGTGCGCAATTGCATCCTGAAGCCGTTCTAGTATGTCGATGACATCGTTTTGATCTTTTATATAGAGATTGATGAGCGCGAACTCATCACCTCCGAGCCTGGCAATTGTATCCTCTTCGCGACTGGTAGCCTCTAAGCGCCGGCCGATTATCTGCAGATATTTGTCACCTAGATGGTGGCCTAAACTGTCGTTTATCTTCTTGAAGTCATCAATATCGAGGAGAATGAGTGCTGTTTTTTTGTTGTTCCGTTTCGAGGATGCTATCGCCTGCTGCAGGCGGTCTATGAACAACTGGCGGTTCGGCAGACCGGTCAGCACATCATGATAAGCCTGATGCTCCAGCTTTGCCTCGGTAGATTTGATGTCGCTGATGTCATGGAAAATCGAGACGTATTTTTTCAGACCATCTTCCCCGTTGTCGACCACACTTATCGATTGCCATACCGGAATTGCATGCCCCTCTTTGGTGCGGTTCCATATTTCTCCCTCCCAATAACCGGTGGTCATTATACTTTTCCACATATCGTGGTAGAACCTGTTGTCCTGTCGATTCGATTTGAGAATACGGGGATTGGCACCTATCGCCTCGGCCGCGCTGAAACCGGTGATGCGGGTAAATGCAGGATTCACTCTTTCTATTATTCCCGTGTCATCAGTGATGAAAATTCCCTCGGTGGTCCGCTCGATGATGCTTTCGGAAAGATACAGTAGCGCCTCGTAGCGCTTCTGTTCGGTTACCTCTTGCCAAAACAGGTATAAGAGTTCGGTATCGGTGAAATGAGAGGATAAAACTCGATAAAACTTATGCCCCATAGGGACGGTAACCGAGCTGTTGTTATCGATTACAGGCCTGATAGTATCCAGGACCTGCGGAGTAAAATGGGAAAAATCAGTCAGATGATACTGTCTGCAGAGTTGCTGACCGGAAGGATTGCAGTAAAGGATTTCACCGTATGGATTGGTCAGCATGACCGGGTTCGGGTTTTCTTCCGGGAATTGGGCGAGTACTTCTATATTCAAGTCAGTTGCGTTCTTGTGTTCCATAGTTCTTCACACTACTATTATGAGTATTACAAATTTTTTTCGCAACGTCCAATCCAAATCTTACAAAATAAGAATTTTTGGACAATTTTGTAGGGAGAATGAGGTGATACACAGCGAACGCACCAAGGACTTGAATTCGCGCAGTGAAAAAGCGGGGGAGTATGTAGTGTACTGGATGCAGCAGAGCGCCCGGGCGCACTATAACCACGCCCTCGAACTGGCCCTGCAGCAGGCTGCGACTCTGGGACTGCCCCTGCTGGTGGTATTTGTTCTGACCGATACATTTCCGGAGGCGAACCTGCGGCACTACCGCTTCCTGCTGGAGGGCCTGGAGGATACACGGGCGCGCCTGGCCGACCGCGGAATTCAGTTTACCCTAGTGCGCGGCGAACCTGTGGCGGCGGTTTCCGCGGTAGCTGCCCGGGCGGCCCTGCTGGTGTGCGACCGCGGTTATCTGCGCATTCAGCGGCAGTGGCGGGCGGCGGTCGCCGACTCGGTAGAATGCCGCTGCACCCAGGTCGAATCGGATGTGGTGGTGCCGATTGAAACCGCCTACCCGAAAGAGGCCTATACTGCCGGCATCCTGCGGCCGAAGCTGCATGCGGTATTGGAGCGGTTTTTAGCCGAGCTGCCGGAAACCCGGGTACAGCAGCCCAGCCTGGGGCTCGATTTTGGTCTGCAAAGAGCGGTGGCTGATGTTCCGGACTGCAGTATCATACCTGCCGACCGGCCGCTGACCGGCCCCGACGGCCTGGAGGCAGATTTGGCGGTAGACCGCACAGTGGAACCGGTAGAGTGGATTCACGGCGGCACCACCGCGGCGCTGCAGCAGCTTGGGCGACAGCACCTTGACCGCCACGTCGACGTCGA
>CAZAMY010000091.1:0-8179 GCA_964485995.1 uncultured Sediminispirochaeta sp. | reverse complement strand
GTCTGGGTAAGCTCACTGCCGATGGTAAAGGTGTTCTTCACCGGCAGGATATTCGAGACGAACTCGAAGGGTTTGAAGCCGTGCTCCTTACTGATGAGGCTGTTCACCTCTTTCATCAGGATTGCGTTGATCCTATCGTTTTCGATTGAATAGGACCCCTCCACCGGAACCTCGTAATCGGTAACCTTTAACTCTTCAGCTAAACGCATCAGTTCGTCCGGATTCACCGCTACTAGAGCGGTCAGCTGCTTGCGGTCCTGTCCCAGCAGTACGGCATGGTCAATATAGGTACTCTCTTTGATTTTGTCCTCGATGCGCTCCGGTTCAACATTCTCTCCGCCCATCAGGACGATGGTGTCCTTCGCCCGCCCGGCGATAATTACCTCGCCGTTCTCGGACTGCAGGGCCAGATCGCCGGTGTTCAGCCAGCCGTCCTCATCCAGTACCTTGGCAGTTGCCTCCGGGTTTTTGTAATAACCCTGCATGACCTGCGGACCGCGAACATACAGAATCCCCTTTTTGCCGGTCTCCACCAGCGTACCGTCTTCGCCTCTAATCTGAATCTCGGTATTGATAAAGGGGCGGCCGGTCGAACCGAAGGTATTGCAGCCGAAGGTTCTGGACAGAATTCCCGGCGCACATTCGGTCATGCCGTAGGCATTTACAATATTGATGCCGATTGCATTGAACAGCTCATCGAGGTATTTCGGCAGAGCACCTGCTCCGGAGGTTGCTCCCCGCAGCCGGCCGCCAACCTTCTCGCGGAAGGGAGTGAACAGCTTGTGCGCCAGCAGGTGCCCCGGGAACATCAGTCCGAAGATAAGCGCGTTGTACAACCAGGCAAAGGCTTTGCGGGTTTTACCGCGTTTCTTGAGGGAAATATACCCGCCTTTCAGATAGTATTTAGCGGAGAGATACATCTGGTTGATCTTTATAAAGGTAAAGATAAGATATCGTTTAAAGGCCGGCATGGTACTCAGCGCTTTTATCAGCTTCTGGTATATCGACTCCCACACCCGCGGTACCGAAATGATTATTTCAGGTTTCTCCTCCTGCAGATCGGCGGCAAAGCGCTTGGCCGAGGAATAAATGATGGTAATTCCGGAGGAGAGCCCGCAGTATTCGAAAGCCCGTTCATACACGTGCCAGGACGGCAGCATTACTACAGTTTTCTCGCCTTTATGCGGATCGATCTCCAGCCGCGGTGTATTCGCGCTCACGTTCTGCATAAAGTTACGATGGGTCAGCACCACACCCTTCGGGTTACCGGTGGTCCCGGAAGTATACACAATCGTCATCACATCATCGAGGTCGAGCTTCTCGCGCTGCTCTTCAAACCACTGCGGCGAGCTCTGTAACTCCTCCCGACCTTTTTCCACCACTTCGGAGTAGAAGGCCACTTTCTTCTTCACCGCCGCCGGCAGATCATCTAAGGGCGCTTCATCCACCAGGATAATCTGCCGGCAGGCCTTCCAATTATCTTTGGTAAAGTGTTCCTGCAGCTGCTGCAGCTGCGAAATCTCTTCGATTAACAGGAAGGAGGAATCGGAGTGCTGAAAAATGAACTGAACCTCTTCGGGCGAGGTATCTGAGCCGCGCGGTACGCTGATTGCCCCGGCTGCTGTCAGCGCAAAATCGAGAACCGACCACTCATAGCGGTTATTCACAAAGAACCCTGCTTTTTCGCCCGACTCTAAGCCGTAGGAATGCAGTCCGGCGGCGCAGGCCTTGATTTCATCGGCAAACTCGCGATACGTATGGGTTACTGCCTCGGTCTTGGTCTTAGTTTTATGTGATACTCTGTCGGGAAATCGTGCTGCTGTTTCAAAGGGTATATCGATAATTGTCCGGGCCATAGGTTCTCCTCTTCTTGTAATGGTATTTTAAATATACTAGATACTGGCTTCTTCGTATACATTAACCTCAATAAGGCTATGTACTCCGTTCAAAATAGAGGTCGCCGAAGCGGTGCCCCTCCTCCCGCAGCAGTCGGAAGCTTCGCTGTTCGAGAAAAGAGATAACCTCGCTTTTTACCTGGGCAGTGTGCCACTCAATCACTATACGGGAAGTTCTATCGAGTGTATCTACAGCCCCCTTCAGGACGTTGAGCTCGTCTCCCTCAACATCAATTTTTATTAAATCGATCCAATCAAAACCGTATCCGCTGTAGTCCGGCATGAGTGTGTCCAGGCGATAGCCCTGAACCTGCTCGTCTCGCAGGTCTTCCCGCCTAATCCAAGCCTGATTCAGCGCCTCCGTATGCTTTCCGCTGACCGTCGGCACAGCTGGATGCCGCTGCAGGGTAAGCGGACCATCGCTTTCAGAGGCTGCCGCCTGCAGCGCATATACATCCCGGCATGAGTTCAACGCAATATTGGCTGCGAGTTGATCATAGCTCGGCTGCACCGGCTCGAGCGCAATCACCTTTGCAGCGCTGTTCTGCTGCTTTATGCGCAGGCAGTAATACCCCTCGTTGGCGCCGATATCCAACACCCTCCGGTTAGTCTGCCCCTGAAACGCCGGCAGGCGCATATGCGCAGAGTCGACCCACAGATCTATCAGAGTGTCCAGTGAAGCCGCTGCGCTCAGCATGTTCAGCCGGAAGGTACATCCCGCTACATGCAGATCACAGCACTGCGTGCCGGCTGGTGCCGGTGCCCGGCCGCGCAGAATCTCCCTGCGCCGCGCTTCGATCTCCTGAATTAACTGCACATCCTCGGCTCTATCGGCCATAGCCGCGAGCTGCTGAATCCTCATTTTCCGGTTCATCACTCGATTATAGTGGGATTACCACAATTTTCGAAGCACCCGTGTGGAGGCCACAGCAATTGCAGATGCTGCGGCTTGCGTCTATACTATCCTTCATGAATGAAGCTTGGTGGAAAGAAACAACAGTATATCAGGTGTATCCGCGCTCATTTCAGGATACCACCGGAAAAGGTACCGGCGACCTGGAGGGAATTATCTCCAGGCTCGACTATCTGCAGGACCTCGGAATCGAGACTATATGGGTCTCTCCCTTTTATCCGAGTCCGCAGGAGGATATAGGCTACGACATCTCCGATTTTTACAATGTGTGCTCCGAATACGGATCACTCGAGATCTTCGACCGGCTGCTCGAAGAGGTTCACCGGCGTGGAATGAAACTGGTGCTGGACATGGTCCTGAACCACACCAGCCTGCATCATCCGTGGTTTCGCGAATCAGAGTCGAGCCGCGACAACCCGAAGCGCGACTGGTACGTATGGCGGAATGGGCGCAAGCCAGGCGGTAAGGCGCCACCCAACAACTGGCGCAGCATGGTCAGCGGTTCCGGCTGGCACTACAGTAGTCAGACCGGTCAATGGTACTGGGCTTCGTTTCTCCCATTTCAACCCGATTTAAACTACCGCAATCCCGAAGTCAAACAGGAGATGTTCAATGTGCTGCGGTTCTGGCTCGACCGGGGCGTGGACGGCTTCAGGCTCGATATAATCGGGGCTGTATATGAGGATCCGTTTTTTCGCGACAACCCGTTTACCTGGAAAATACTTCCCAATGAAGAAAACACCGGGTTCCTGTTCCGTTCCCACGAGATGACCCAGAATCACCCGGATAACTTCACTTTTGCCCGGGAACTGCGGGCGGTGATAGATGAGTATACATCTCCGCGAAGGGTGCTGATCGGAGAAACCTTCGGTTCACCCAAGGTACTGCGTCAGTTCTGCGGTACCGACAAACCGGACGGCCTGCACCTTGTATTTTTATTCAAAACCATGGCAAGCCCCTTCAAAGCCAGAGCCTTCCGGCAGCTGGTGGAGGAGTTCGAAACCTACTTCCCGGAACCATTTATTCCTACCTACGTATATTCCAACCACGACCGCTTTCGCCGCTTCTCTGTACTGGGTGAAGACAGCCGCAAGGCCAAACTCAATACCGTCTTTCAGCTGACTATCCGCGGAGTACCCTTTATCTACTATGGAGAAGAGATTGGAATGCGGCAGGGTAACATAAAGCCTGCCGACACCCGGGACGCGGTTGCCCGACATATCGGAGTCTTTCCGCAGTTCAAGCTGAAACTGATCAACCGCATTACCAACGGAGCCGTCCAGCGCGACGGCTGCCGAACACCGATGCAGTGGGATTCTTCCGAGAATGCCGGCTTTACTCTGCCGTCGTCCGATCCATGGCTGCCGATCAACAGCGATTCTGTATGGGTCAATACAGTCGAACAGCAGCGCAGCGACTCACTCTACAACAGCTATAAAGAGCTTTTGAGCCTGCGGGCCGGTCACCCGGCCCTGCGCAGTGGATCAGTCGAATTGCTGCCGATAAAGAGTCTGCCTAAAAGGGTACTGGGCTATACCCGTACACACCAAGCGGAGCAGCTGCTGATTCTGCTTAATTTCTCTCATAGCACCCAGGCAGTTTCTCAGTCGCCCTCCGAACTGTTCAGTCCGGATTCGCCGCCCCTGCTGCTCTTTTCAACCGCCGCCACCCGTACTCCGGCCAGCCTAAGGGAACAGCCGTTTGAACTGCAGCCCTTCGAAGGGCTGGTTATACTTCGTCCGGATTCAGGGCAGTGAGCCAGCGGCCGGTATGGAAATAGTACAGACCGGCCGCAGCGGTTACCATGTTGCTCACGAACATAGCCCACCAGATGCTGCCGGGCCCGAAGCCGATCAGATAAGCCAGTCCATAGGCAACCGGCAGCCGCAGGGCCCATAGCCGGGCAATGTTGAGGTACATAACCGGTTTGGTATCGCCGGCCCCCTGAAAAGCCCCGATGGTTGCATGAAAAAAGCCGAACAGCACTACCGAAGGCGCTACGACCCGAAACAGTTCGGCGCCGTAGCGCATCGTCTCCGGATCATCCACGAAAAACCGGATAAACGAGCTGCCGTAGAAGAAGGCCAGTACCATTGCCGGCAGAATAAAGGCCTGAATAGAGAGAATGCTCAGCACTACCACCTGCCGGGCCCCCTCCGGGTCTTTCGCCCCGAGCCGCTGACCGACCAGTGAGGTAGTAGCCCGCGAAATCCCCATAGCCGGCATATTGAACAGCCCGATCAGCCGGTTTCCCACTCCGAAGGCCGCAATTACTGCAGTCCCGAAAGAGTTGACCAGCCCCTGCAGAACGGTAAAACCAAGTGCCGACACCGCCTGCCCGAAGGAGGACGGAAGCCCTATCCGCAGGAACAGTCGCACCGACTGCAGCTTCGGCCGCATGTGCTCCAGTTTCAGCTGCATTCCGTACCGACCCTGAATCAGAATATAGAACGCTATAAACGAGCCGATTGCCCGGGCGATCACCGTCGCCACAGCAGCTCCCCGGACGCCCCAGGAGGGGAAAAAAGCGATCCCGTAGATAAAAAGCGGATCAAGAGCAATATTCAGGCCTACCGTGATTACCTGGATAATCAAAGGCACTACGGTGCGCCCGATCCCCTGCATGGCGCTCTGCATTACAAAGAAACCGAACATGAAGGGGAGCCCGGCAAACACGATCAGCATGTAGTCCCGGGTAAAGGCGAACACATTCTCCGGAGTCTGCAGCAGTTTTAGCAGGGGTTCGGACAAGCCGATTCCCGCCAGTGCAATCAGCAGAGCGGTGAAAAGGAGGATTGTAGTGGATTGACCCAGATAAAAATCGACACGCTCACGGCTGCCCTTGCCGTGTGACTGGGCAATCAGTGTCGTACCGGCCATCGACAAGCCGATGCCGAACAGAATCAGGAAAAAGATAATCGGAAAGGCAATCGTGGGTGCCGAGAGTTCGGCGCTGCCCAGCTTACCGAGAAAAAAAGCATCGGTAAGATTGTAGAGAGTCTGTACCAGGTTTCCAGCCATGAGCGGCAGAGCAATTTTCATCAGAGGTCTGAGCTGGGAAAAGTTCATGCGGTTACAAATAAGTCCTTGTTTTAATTACACTAATTGTATCCACAACGCCCTCCTTTGTAAACATAGATATAAATACAAAATTTATGTATAAATATACAAAATTCGTACGTACTATACTTGATTTTAATATTCATACATTCCATTATTTTAACAAAGCGAGGAGGAGAGGATGAAACACCCCACCGGATTGTACGACCCCCGATTTGAACATGATGCATGCGGAGTCGGCTTTATCGCCAACATCAACGGAGAGAAAACACACTCGATTATTGAAAACAGTATTCGAGCGCTGATAAACCTGGAACACCGCGGAGCAGTGGGAGGCGACATGAAAACCGGTGACGGGGCCGGGATCCTGCTGCAACTGCCCGACGAGTTCTTCCGCTCGCAGGTCGAGTTCGAGCTTCCGCCGGCCGGACGCTACGGGGCGGGCATGTTTTTTCTGCCGGCCGTGCAGGAGGACTTCGACCGAAGCTGTACACTCGTAGAGAAGACTACAGAAGATGAAGGCGGTCGTTTTCTCGGCTGGAGAAGGGTGCCAATCAACACCTCGGCCTTGGGGGAGACAGCACTGCAGTCGCTGCCCGCGATTTGGCAGGCCTTCTTCAGCTTCGACGAGCTTCAGGGTGAAATACTCGAACGAAGGCTCTATATTCTTCGCAAAACCATGGAGAAGCGAGCCGAGGCGGATGGCCTGGATATCAACAGGTTCTATATTCCGTCCCTCTCCGCCAGAACCATTGTCTACAAGGGCATGTTTGTGTCGACCCAGTTCACCGATTTTTATCCGGATGTGATCGACCCGGGGTTCAAGAGCGCCATCGCACTGGTGCACCAACGCTACAGCACCAACACTTTTCCCTCCTGGCCGCTGTCACAGCCCTTCCGATACATAGCCCATAACGGAGAAATCAACACTCTCCGCCGCAACATGAACAATATGAAGGCCCGCGAAAGCAGCATCTCATCGCCCTACTTCAGCGATGAAATAGAAAAACTGCGCCCCATTGTAAATCCGGATGCCAGTGATTCGGCTATTTTCGACAGTGTATATGAATTGCTGGTTCAGGGCGGCCGCGATCTGCCCCATTCTATGATGATGATGGTGCCGGAGGCCTTCGGAACCCGCTACCACATTTCCGAGGACAAGCGCGCTTTCTACGAATACCATGCCGCAATAATGGAACCCTGGGACGGGCCGGCGGCAATCGTCTTTACCGACGGCATCCGTATCGGCGCTACTCTAGACCGCAACGGGCTGCGGCCCGGCCGGTATATCATCACCAAGAGCGGACAAGTGGTGCTGGCATCTGAGGTAGGGGTAATCGATATTCCCCCTGAGGATGTAATCGAAAAGGGACGCCTGGCCCCCGGCAGAATGTTTGTGGTGGATACCGAACGGCAAAGAGTTATTAAAGACAACGCATTGAAGGCTGCGGTTGCGCGCGGCAAGCCGTACCGGCGCTGGTTAGAAAAAAACCGTATCGAGCTGAAAGGGCTTTTCGGGCTTCCCACTCCGGTGGATCTCGACAAGGAGACCTTGTCTACCCGCCAAAGGGCATTCGGCTACTCCATCGAGGACATGCTGAACATCATCACTCCCATGGCACTGAAGGGCCAGGAGCCGATCGGCTCGATGGGTAATGATGCCGCCCTGGCGGTGCTCTCCGAGCGGCCGCAGCTCCTGTATGATTATTTCAAACAGATGTTTGCTCAGGTAACCAATCCGCCGATCGACGCGTATCGCGAAAGCCTGGTGATGTCACTGATGAGCTTTGTCGGACGAGAACGGAACCTGCTGGAGGAGACCCCCGAGCACTGCCGGCAGCTCAAGCTCGCCCATCCCATATTGACCAACGACGATCTCAACCATTTACGCAATACCTACATCCCCGGTTTCAAGGTGGAAACAGTCTCCATCCTTTTTCCCCGCACCGAAGGGGGAGGCCGGCTGGAACCGGCTCTGGAGCGAATCTGCAGCGAGGTCGAAACCAAAATAGATGCAGGCTGCGAGCTGGTCATACTGAGCGACCGGAATATCGAAGCCGACCGTATTCCGATTCCGGCCCTACTGGCAATGGGGGCGGTACAGCAACACCTGGTAGCCCGCGGAAAGCGGCACCTCAGCGGAATCATTATAGAAACCGGAGAGGCGCGGGAGGTACACCACTTCGCTACCCTGGTAGGCTACGGTGCCAGCGGTGTCAATCCGTACTTGGTCTTTGAATCACTGGTAGATCTGAAGCAGCGCGGCTACATCTCCGAAGACATTACCATCGAAGAGGCCACCGAGAACTAC
>CAZAMY010000090.1:0-8249 GCA_964485995.1 uncultured Sediminispirochaeta sp. | reverse complement strand
AACCGGCATTACTTGGGCAGATCTTCTGTAAGCAGCTTCAGCTCCCGCAGCTCCCGGTAGAGCTGTTCCTGACTGATGGGTTTCTGTAAATATGCTTCGCACTGACTTCGAAAGGCACTCAAAACATTCTTTGCGTCCCCGAGAGCGGTCGTCATTATCACCTTGGTGGCTTCACTGCCGATTCGCCCGTGATCCTCTTCTATGTCTCGAATCTCCTTAAGGACCTCTTGTCCATCCTTTTTCGGCAGCATGATATCCAGACAGATCAGGTCATAGGGGGCTTTCTCATTCATAGCAAGCTGAAAGGCCTCCAGCGCCTCTTCTCCGTCTACTACCACATCGCATTCCCCTAAGGGTGCCAGGTATTTGTGCATCAGTTTTCGACTGGCAAAATCGTCTTCAACAATTAGTGTTTTCATTCCCCCTCCTCATGCAGTGCTAAAGATACGGAAAACGGTGTTCCTTCGGCATCGAAATCGAACTTCCAGAAACTGTCGAGATCCGAAATTTCTTCGAGACTGAACAGGACCGAAGGAAATGAAAGCTGCACCTTCGTCTCTCCCTCTTCAAGTTCTCGTAGAAAGTTTCCCCCCAGTACATTTAGTAATTCTAACAGACAGTCGTCGATTTCGCTAACAGATAATTCATTCCAGTCGGTTGCATGAATGTTTTCTACAATCGCCTGTTTTATCTCAGCCGGCATAGACAGCAGAAGCCGGCCGTGAATCGGTTTATAAAACTCAATAAACATCAACTGCCCCGCTTCAAAATTGTGCGGGGTTTCAGATTCAATTACGTCAATAAAGGCCATCTCTCCGAGCGTACTCTGAGCAGCCCGCAAAACAGCTTGTTTGGCTTTAGCTTTGCTCATATTGTGCATCCTACTCTCCTAATAACTCGATTACTTTTTCAGGTGTCATCGGCTTACGAAGTATCCCCATCACACCCTTGCCCGCCAGTTCAGTCTCCATACGTTCATTCCCCATGCTGGATATCACCAACACCGGCAGTTTTTTGGTTTTATCCATCAAACGCAATTTTTTAATAAATGTGGTGCCGTCCATTTTCGGCATATTCAGATCGGTTACTACCAAGTCAACATCATTGCGATTGAGGTTTGACATTGCCTTCAGTCCATCTTCGGCTTCGATATAGGTGCTCTCCTGATATCCGGCCATCTGAAAACAGCGTTTTATAATCATCCTGGAAGTAGCAGAATCATCAACTATCATAATCTTATCCAGTTTCATTACACTCACCCCCTCATATTTGCCAGGTCTTGCCGGCATTCGATACGTTAATAGTACCGTCACCGACTTTGAAACCAACAGTACGGCTGGCATTTCCGCCGGTATCCTCTTTGATCACACCGAACCCGTTTTTCCAGAGATACCGTTTAATGGCGATAGTATTTCGTCGTCCAATATCAAAATGACGATTTTGATCCATTATGCTCGATCCCCCGGCGAGTTTCACTTTGATGCTCTTTTTTTCAGCACCCTTTTTCAGCATCTCCTCAAACAGCTTGGGCAAACCGGTGTCGGCAAAATAGCCCGGCAGTTTTCCTGCTTTTTGAGCATTGACCTTTGAATCGGGCAAGGCAATATGGATGAGACCGGCCACCTTGTTTTTAGGATCATACGCACACACTGCAACGCAGGAGCCCAGAGCGTAGGTTTTCAGCTCATCATCGACTTTATTGCTGACTTTACACTCACCGATGCCAATATCGAGTCGCATTACTTCATCTCCCTCAACAGCCGCACCACTTCGATAGTCACATCTTCAATCGCCACCAGCCTTTCTGCTGCGCCCATTTCGTAGGCCTCTTTTGGCATTCCGTAGACCACGCTGGTGCGCTCATCCTGGGCTATTGTTCGGGCACCGGTTTCCTTCATTTGGGCCATACCTTGGGCGCCATCCCGCCCCATGCCGGTCAGGAGCACCCCTATAGAGTTTACCCCGACATTCTCTGCAATTGAATCAAACAGGACATCTACTGAGGGTGCGTGCCCGTTTACTTTTTCTCCATCTTTAACCCGGACCACGTAACGACCTCCGGAACGGATAACACTCATCTGTTTGCCACCGGGGGCAATCAAGACACGCCCCTTCATTACACGATCGCGATCTTCAGCCTCTTTCACTTCCACCTTGGAAATAGAATTGAGCTTATCCGCAAACATTTTGGTAAACTTGGGCGGCATATGCTGTACGATTACGGTACCCGGCATATCCGGGGGGAAGGCCTCGATCACAGTTCTCAAAGCCACCGTGCCGCCGGTTGAGGCTCCGATTCCAATAACTTTATCGGTAGTACCGTGCAGGACCGCCTGTTTGGGCCGCTTTACCTCTGTACGAACCTTATCACGCCAGCGGCTCACATCGACCGTCGAGGCAACCTTAATCTTCTGTAGCAATTCATCGATCATATCCTCAAGCTTATTGCCAAAGCTGGTGGATGGTTTGAGTACAAAATCAATCGCGCCGTTGTCCAGCGCCTCGAGCGTAACCTGGGCCCCCGGTGCAGTCAGGGCGGAGACCATCACTACCGGTACCGGATACTGCGGCATTAAACGCCGCAGGAACTCGACTCCGTCCATCCGCGGCATCTCTACGTCCAATGTCAGAACATCCGGTTTGTTATACACAATTTTATCCCGGGCGACATACACATCCGGGGCACTTCCGATTACCTCTATTTCAGGGTCGCGAGACAATCCGGTGGTAAGGATCTTTCTCGCCAGGGCCGAGTCATCTATGACCAGTACCTTTATCTTGTGCGTGAATTGCCGTTCGCTCATATCTTTGCCTTTTTCACGTACACCGCCGGTTGAACATATTGAAAGTTCATATTATCACGCCCGAGAGTCTCCGAGTGACCGATAAACAGATAACCGCCCTCATTCAGAACCCCGCCGAACTTGTTTACCAGGGTCTCCTTAGTGGGCTGATCGAAATAGATCATCACATTCCTGCAGAAGACGGTGTGAAACTTTTTCCTGAAGGGAAAAGTTTCCCGTTTGAAATTGAGACGCTTGAACAGAACCAATTTTTTCAAGACATCCTTTACACTGTACCCACCCATATCATTCAGAACAAAATACTTGTGTAGAAGACCCTTTGGAATCTGATCTAGACGTTCTTTCCCATACGCACCGAGCATCGCTTTCTCGAGAGCTGTTCTGGAGATATCGGTGGCCAGGATGGGAGGTCCGTCGCTGAAATATTGCGGCCCGAAAAACTCGGCCAGCACAATCGCCAGTGTATAAGCCTCCTCTCCGGTTGCACATCCGGCACACCACAACCGCAGGTCTTTACTGCCCTGCTCATCCAGCTGCCGGGCGATATCCGGCAGCACCCGCTTCTCGAGAAAATCGAAGTGATCCTTCTCCCGGTAAAAGTAGGTATGGTTGGTGGAAATTCTATCCACCAGTTCGAGGAGTCCGGCTCCACTGGGGTCTTCGAGAATTGCATTGTAGTACTCCTCGAAATTCTTATACCCCATCTGGCGCAGCAATTTGTTCAACCGCCCTCGTACGAGAACCCGCTTTTTTTCTGTAAGGTGAATTCCAAACTTCTCATACACTAGTTGTGAAATGTGTTTGAATTCATCGTCGGTAATATCAATCAGGCCTTCCATTCTTAGCCAACTACTCCCATCTGTTTATTCAAGCACATATGAAATCAACGCGCCGGTATCCACGATCAGACTGACTTTGCCGTCCGACATAATGCTGCAGCCGGAGAGCGCTCGAATGTCTTTCATATATGCAGGAAGACTTTTTATAACGATTTGCCGGTAACCGATTATCTCGTCTACCAAGATTGCGAGTTTACGATCTCGCGCCTGTGCTACGATAACTATTCCCTCTTCAACCCTCTGTTTAGAGGTGTGTATGTTGAAGAACTCGTACAGTTTTACCACCGGAATAACCTCGTTGCGCAGATTGATCACGATATTCTCGGTATTCGTCTGGGTTATCTCTACCTCGGCGGCTTTATGAAACTGGATTACATCGGTAATCGGCAGAGAATAGAGCTGCGGCCCGACTGTGAAGGTAATGCCGTCGATAATTGCCAGAGTAAGGGGAATTTTGAGAATAAAGGTACTCCCCGCACCTTCGACGCTCTGGATATCAATTTTCCCGCGCAGTTTTTCGATATTCTTTTTAACCACATCCATTCCAACACCGCGTCCGGAAATCTCAGAAACCTTCTCGGCAGTCGAAAAACCGGGTTCGAAAATGAGCTTCCAGACATCCTCATCCTTCATATCTTCCGGATTACCCTGGATAAGCCCCCGGTCCACCGAACGCTTCAGAAGGGCCTCCCGCTTCAGTCCGCCGCCGTCATCGGCCACGGTGATCCAAATCTCATTGCCCTCATACCCGGCACTCAACTGTACCGTACCGATTTCCGGTTTCCCGGCGGCCCGGCGCTTTTCCGCCGATTCAATACCGTGGTCGAGGGCATTGCGGATAATATGTACCAGCGGATCGGAGATCTCCTCCATTACCGTACGGTCCATCTCGGTATCTTCTCCGCTTATCTCGAGGTTGACCGGTTTCTCGAATTTCTTAGACAGATCGCGAACCAGCCTGCGCATCTTGCTGAAGAGCCCCTCGAGGGGAATCATCCGCATGGCCATGGTAATTTCCTGCATCTCACGCGAGATTTTAGAAAGATAGTTGGCCGAACGCTCGAAGCTCGGCAAATCATAAGGCTCGAGTTCAGGGTTATTGATAACCATCGCTTCGGCGGTAATCAGCTCGCCCATCAAATCGAAGAGCTTGTCCAGCCGTTCAGTGTCCACGCGAATATCACGTCGCTTGATTCTGTAGTTGGCAAACTGGTCCTTCTTCTCGGGTTCGGCCTTCCCCTGTTTCTGCAGAGCTTGCTGAATCTCTTCCTCTTTGGCGGCCCCTTGATCGATGAGAATTTCCCCCAGACGCATTCGCTGCACATCCAGGGCTTGATCAACCGCATCCTGGGTGGCAATTCCCATCTCCACCAGCATATCGCCGAGCGGTTTGTAATCGCCCTCCTCTTTGCTGGCAACCGCTTCCTCGGCATCAACTCCCCCTTCGGCCAGCTCTCCGGGTTTGATTTCTCCGCTGTCTACCTTTTTGAGAGTCACATTCAAACCGTCTATACTCTGCAGTAAGAGGTTGATTATTTGGGCATCCGGTGCCCGGGCGCCGGTGCGCAGCGTATCGAGTATGCCCTCAATGCCCATACACATTTTCTCGAGCATAGCGAAGCCGAAAAACCCGGCGTTGCCTTTTACCGTATGGATTGCCCTGAAGGCCTCCTCGATGCTTCCAGGGCTGGCAGGGTCCTTCTCCAGCTCGAGCATCGAATGTTCGGCCGTATCCACCAGGTCGGAGGTTTCCTCCACGAATTTCTGCACCATCTCGGGTGAAATCAGCTCTTCGGTCAGACTTTTCTCCGGTGTTGCCCCAGCAGCTGCCGGCGGCTTTACCGTCTGCGATTCGGGCGGGACTGAGTGTGAAGCTTGCTCTGCGCCGGCGGAACTCGGAGCAGCCGCGCTACTCGTGGAGGTTTGCGCGGCCGGAGCGGCTCCTCCCGATTCTATCTGCTGCAGGTAGGGGGCCAGACGCTGGTCGATTTCCCCGGTTGCAACCCGGCCTTCATAGACCACGGCCTCCCCGCTGCTCGTGTCGAGCTCTTCTGCCTGAGCTTCGATATCCAGAACCATCTGCTGCAGCACATCGCTGCCGTTCAAAAGGATATCTACTATTTCGTCATCGGTTTCAAGCTCGCCAGTGCGCATTGCATTTAGCACAGTCTCGAGACTATGGCTGAAACTCTTTATTTTTGACAGCCCGATAAATGAGGAAACCCCTTTGATGGTGTGCATCGAACGAAAAATATCGTGGATGGTCTGCTCGTCATAGCTCTTTTCGAGATCGAGGATCCGCTCTTCGATATCATCCAGATGATCGTGTGCCTCCACTAAAAAAGACGAAAGAATCTCAGCATCTTCGATTTGAACCTCTTCGAACTCATCGGCCGACGGCTCCGGAGACTCCCGAGGTTCCGGAGGCTTCGGAGGCTTCGGAGGCTTCGGTTGTGCGGCCGCTTCTTCCGGCTGAGCGATCAGCTCACGGCCTAACCTTTGGAAGCGGGCTGAGTTATCCTCGGAAGGGCCCTGCAGCACTATTTCCTCAGCGGTCGTAATTATTTCGGCTAAGCTGGCTAGCGTTTGTTTGTTTTCAATGTTTGCCTGTAGTGTTTCAGCAATTTCTCGAATTTCAGCAACAGCCAGTAGATCACCCTCTTCGTACTGACGAATCGCCTCACTAAGTTGATGAAGCTCTTCCATAACCTTCCTTCTATTTCACTAACATCTTGACAATTTTCGCAAGGGAGGGAGCTTCAAAAGGCTTCACGATCCAGCCATTCACTCCCAGCTCTTTTCCCACTTGCTTTTTCTGAGCCGCGCTTTCTGTAGTCAAAAACACAACCGGGATACTGGAGTATTCCGATTTTTGCTTTAGCGCTTCTACGAACTGAAACCCGTCCATTACCGGCATATTTACATCGACAATGCACAATGAAATCGAATCCTGACCAACCTTATCCAATGCTACCTGACCGTTTTCCGCTTCTACAATCTCATAGCCTTCCGGTTCTAATGCTTTTTTTACGAGTTTTCTGATAGTAACCGAATCATCTACACACAGTACTTTATTAGCCACTGTTTCCCCCCCTGAATTATTCTAAAATAGAGTAATATCTCCGCTCAATTCAGCCTCTTCGGCTTTTTGGCGTTCCTTCACCTCATCCTGAGTCAGCTGCTCGTCCAGTTCATGACCAAACGCCCGCCACTCCTCACGAGTGGTAAACAAGTTCTTCAGCAGCTCTTCGATCTCCCGGCGCAGCTGCTGCTGATCTTCACTGTTCAAACCGCCGTACTGCTCCACCAAGCCTGCACTCTCTCCGGCCAAAGACTCAAACAGCTGCACCATATGCTCTAGGATCTGCCGTACACTATCTTGATACTGCAAGTGCACGGTAACTCCGTTGATATTGTCGGTTACCGAGGCCGAGAGTTTTTGCGACTCCCCGATAACCTCCGACACTTTATCTATCTGCGGACGCAGCTGTTCGATGACCGCCGCATGCTGCTCTCCGCTCTGCGCCAGTTTTTCTACCGCAGAATGGAGTCGCTCGCCATAGGAGCCAATCGAATCTTTGACTGCATGCACCGAACTGTCGATGGTGGTGCTGATTTCGTCGGCTATCTTCATCGTGTTTTTCGCCAGCTCCTGTACTTCCGAAGCTATTACGGCGAATCCCCGGCCGGACTGGCCTGCCCGGGCGGCTTCAATTGAGGCATTGATAGCCAGTACATTGGTTCTCTCTGATAAATCGGTAATCGTGTCCGTGAACTGGTCTACAGACTTCATTGTCTGCTCGACCATCTCAAGTTCCCCTATATAATCTTTGTGGATGCTCTCGAAATCTTGAATCAGATGCTTAATCCGTTCCAGCTCTTCCTCCAGCCGTATGGATTGAACCCTGAGACCACCTTGTTCCGACGTCAGCTGACCAAAGACTCGTTGGATCAAACTGTCGACATCCCTGCTCCAGTCACCGATGTTATACACATGATTGGTTAGTTCAAGAGTTGCCTTTTCCGTCTTATCAATAATCACCTTTGACAGGGTTCTCTCCGCGTCCGAAGCCTCGGAAATCTTATGACACTGCAGCTTGTGTTTATGCAGCTCCTCGGACTTATTCGCCAACTCTGTTTCCAAAGATGTAACTCTCTCCTCCGAACTCCGGCAGGCTTCTTTCAAATGCTGATACTCATGGTTGCATTCATCCAGGTTCTGGTAGTCTCCTGCTTGGAGCTCTGCTTCAGCAGTATTCTGATGCGAACTGAGCAGAGTGAATACAGCCGTGAGTGCGGCAATTATAATGGCTGCGATTATGAACGCATTTATTCCTGTATACAGGTTAATTGCAAGCACTATTACAACGAGGGCGCACCCTACAACCAACAACTTTTGCATCAATTACCCTCACACTTTTCTCTATTTTAATTATTTTAGATCTAAAAATGAATTGCAAGTGAAAAAAACAATGAAAACATCAAAGTTTTGAAGTCTGATTCGGAATCACAACCTTAACACGGGTATAGTAATTTATTTCCGATTCAATCCACATCCGGCCACCGAAATTTTTTGTGATGTAATACGCCTTGGTTAAGCCGAAGC